>NZ_JBSHAP010000013.1:49038-105504 GCF_053611565.1 Kitasatospora sp. NPDC054795 | reverse complement strand
GGTCCCGACCAGCCGGCGCCGACCCCGGTGGCCGGCCCCGGCGCCCGGTCCGATCTGCGCGGCCGTCCCGGCCGGCCGTTCCCCGGCGGGCCCGCCGACGCCCCGGGCGCCCCGGGCGGTCCCGGCGGTCCGGGCACGCCCGCCGAGGGCAGCCTGCTGGACATGCTCAAGGTCGCCATCGCGATCCTGGACACCGCGGGCCGGGTGGTGCTCTGGAGCCCGGCCGCCGAGGAACTGCTCGGCTGGCCGAACGAGCTGCTGGTCGGCCGCCGGATCGACGAGCTGATCCCCGACCGGGAGCAGGTCGTCCGGATCCGGCGCGCGATCCAGGACACCCTGCGGCACGGCCGCTGGGCCGGCCCCGCCGAGCTGCGCGACCGGGACGGCTCCCCGGTCGCCGTGGACG
The DNA here is from genome assembly GCF_053611565.1 of Kitasatospora sp. NPDC054795. Taxonomy (NCBI): domain Bacteria; kingdom Bacillati; phylum Actinomycetota; class Actinomycetes; order Kitasatosporales; family Streptomycetaceae; genus Kitasatospora; species Kitasatospora sp. NPDC054795. The sequence goes on along the minus strand of NZ_JBSHAP010000013.1, from coordinate 105,098 downwards.
CCCGGATCTCCCTCCTGGTGGACGGCGACGGCACCCCGTTCCTCCAGGTCAACATGGCCGAGGCGGCCGCCGTCCAGGCCGTCGAGCGGGACCTCGCGGTGCGCGACGCGCTGTTCGAGCAGTCCCCGCTGGGCATCGCCATCATGGACACCGACCTGCGCTACACCGCCGTCAACCAGACCCTCGCCGAGATGAACGGCGTCGCCCTGGACGACCACGTCGGCCGCACCACCGGCGAGACCCTGCCGGAGCGGGCCGCCGACGAGATCACCGCCATCCAGCGCCAGGTGCTGGCCACCGGCGAGCCGGTCATCGACGTCACCCTGGCCTCCCCGGTCACCGCCCGGGCCGGCTACCGGTCGATCTCCTACAGCCGGATGACCGACCGTTCCGGCCGGGTGCTCGGGATCTCCGGCACCGTGATGGACGTGACCGAGCGCTACCGGGCGGTCGCCAAGGTCGAGCACGCCCGGCGCCGGCTCTCGCTGCTCAACGAGTTCGGCTCCCGGGTCGGCGACCTCCTGGACGCCTCCCGGATCGCCCAGGAGCTGGCCGGCTCGGTCGTCCCCCGGCTGGCCGACCACTCCGCGGTGATCCTGCTCCAGGCCGTCGCGCACGGCGACGACCTGCCCCGGCACGGCCACGACCGGCGCACCTCGCTGCTCCAGCTCGGCACCGCCTCCGTCCAGGACGGCCCCGAGGTGGACGTGATGCTGCGCCGCGGCGCCCGGATCACCTTCGCCGAGGACTCCGTCTGCGGCCGGGTGCTGCGCACCGGCGTGCCCGAGCCGCTGTCCGGCGCCGACCAGCTGGACGAGGTGACCTACCCCGGCGACCCGAAGATGCAGGCCGCGCGGGACCTCGGCGTGCACTCGATGCTGGTCGTGCCGCTGCGCGCCCGGGGCATCGTGATCGGCCTGCTGCTGGTCAGCCGGTCCGGCTACCGCGAGGGCTTCGACCGGGACGACCTGGCCTTCACCGTCGAGCTGGCCGACCGGGCCGGCAGCTCGCTGGACAACGCCCGCCTCTACGCCCGCGAACGCACCGCCGCGCTCACCCTCCAGCGGACCCTGCTCCCGCAGCAGGTCCCGCAGCCCACCGGCGTCGAGGTCGCCTACCGGTACGTGCCCGGCAGCAGCGGCACCGAGGTCGGCGGCGACTGGTTCGACGTCATTCCGCTGCCCGGCGACCGCACCGCGCTGGTCGTCGGCGACGTGATGGGCCACGGCCTGCGGGCCGCCGCCACCATGGGACGGCTGCGCACCGCCGTCCGGGTGCTGGCCGCCCTCGACCTGCCGCCGGACGTCCTGCTGCGGCACGTCCACGAGCTTGCCGACGACCTCGCCCAGGGCCCGGACGAGGCGCTGCTGGCCACCTGCGTCTACGCGGTCTTCGACCCGACGACGGCCCGGCTCACCGTGGCCAAGGCCGGGCACATCCCGCCGGTGCTGGTGGTGCCCGGCGAGGCCGCCCCGGAGCCGACCCGCAACGGCGGCCCGCTGCGCGGCGGCGCCGGCCGCATCCTCGACCTGCCCTCCGGCGCCCCGCTCGGAGTGGGCGGAGTTCCGTTCGAATCGGTCGAACTGAAGATCCCCGAGGGCAGCCTGCTGGCGCTGTGCACCGACGGCCTGGTCGAGTCCCGGGACAAGGACCTGGACGTCGGCCTCGGCCGGCTGATCACGGTGCTCCAGGAGCCGCACGCCTCCATCCAGGCCGCCTGCGAGGCGGTGCTGGACACCATGGAGCAGGGCCGGGAGCCGGACGACGTCGCGCTGCTGCTGGCCCGGCTCGGCCACGGCCAGGCCGGCACCCCGACGGCGGGCTGGACCCTGCCCGCCGAGCCCACCGCCGTCTCCCGGGCGCGCCGGCTGGTCCGCGCCACGCTCGCCGAGTGGGGCGTCGAGGAGCTCACCGACATCGCCGAGCTGCTGGTCAGCGAGCTGGTGACGAACGCCGTCCGGTACGCCAGCGCCCCCATCGGGGTGCGGCTGACGCTCGGCGAGACGCTGCTGGTCGAGATCTCCGATCCGCTGCCCGACCCGCCCCAGGAGCGGCACGCCGCCGAGGCCGACGAGGGCGGGCGCGGTCTGGAGCTGGTCCACCGGCTGGCCCTGCACTGGGGCGCCCGGGCCGAGGGGATCGGCAAGGTGGTCTGGTTCGAGCAGGCGCTGCCGGGTAATGAGCCGGACGGATCGTGAGCGGAGCGAACAGCGAGGAGGGGGTGTCGCCAGTGCCATCGGGCGCTCAGGGGGAGCGCGCGCTCCGGAAGGGGGCGCGGGCGTGGCATTGTGGTTGCGCGGGCGGTAGGACAAAAACCTTCGCCCGATCTGATGTTGTGATGTTGAGGGCGTGTGAACGTACCCCTCGATGATGAATACTCGGTCTTCTCGACATCCGGACGGTCGCGGGTTGGAGGGGTCGGTCCGTTGAACAGCACTCCGGCGCGGAGCGTGTCGCCGAGGAGCAGCGGTCATGCCGCTGTACCCGGGCAGGCCGGCTCCTCGCACCTGCCCGTACCGGACGGCGCGCCCGCCGGCCGCGGCCACCACCCCGTCGCCGAGGACCGGCCCTGGGGCGCGGGCGACCCCGGCTCGATCTACGACTACATCCGGGTCGCCACCTTCGCGATCGGCCCCGACGGGCGGATCAGCCAGTGGAGCGAGCGCGCCGCCGAGTTCTTCGGGGTCCCGGCCGCCGAGGCCGTCGGCGCCGACCCGATCTCCACCTTCGTCCCCCGCGAGCTCTGGCAGCGCGGCCGGGCCCGGCTGGAGCGCACCCTGGCGGGCGAGGAATGGGTCGGCACCACCCCGTACCGGGACGCCGACGGCGGCGAGGGCCTCGCCGAGCTCTACCTGATGCCCGACAGCTCCCTGCCCACGGCGGGTGCCACCTGCCTGGCCGTCGACCTCGGACGGCTGCGCCGGATCGAGACCGACCTGGCCGCCTCCGAGGCCGTCTTCGGACAGACCCCCACCGGCTTCGTGCTGTTCGACGACCGGCTGCGGCTGCAGCGGGTCAACGACGCCTTCGCCTCCGGCATGGGCCTGGTCCCCACCGACCTGGAGGGCCTCACCCCGCACGACCTCTTCCCGTCGTCCGAGGCCGACCGGCTCTCCGCCGCCCTGCGCAAGGTCCTGGCCACCGGCGAGCCCGTCTTCGACCTGCGCTTCCACGGCGCCGTCCCGACCCGCGAGGGCAACCGGCTCTGGGCCGTCTCGCTGTACCGCCTGAACGGTTCCGCCGGGCAGACCATGGGCGTCGCCGGGCAGGTCTCCGACGTCACCAGCCGGCACGTCGCCGAGCGCGAGGCCGACGGCGTGCGCCGCAACCTGGCCCTGCTCAACGAGGCCAGCGCGCACATCGGCTCCACGCTCGACCTGGAGACCACCGCCAAGGAACTGCTGGACGTCGTCGTCCCGCCGTTCTGCGACCTCGCCACCGTCGACCTCTACACCGCGCTGCTCTCCGGCGAGACCGTGCCCAGCGCCGGCCGGCTCGGCGACACCGTGCTCACCGACGGCAGCGGCGAACTGCGCCGGGTCGCCGTCTCCAGCGTGGTCGGCGGCGCCTCCTCGGTGCTCGGCTCGGTGACCGGCCTGCCGATCGCCGAGGCCGGCGGCACCCTCTGTTACCCCCGCCGCTCCCCGCACGCCCGGGCGCTGCGCACCGGCCGCAGCGTCGTCCCCGAGCCCGGGCGCGACCCGCTGCTGCGCTCCACCCTGATCGTCCCGCTGGTCGCCCGCGACCAGGTGCTCGGCCTCGTCCAGCTCTCCCGGGCGATCGGCAGCGAGCCCTTCGACGCCCGCGACGTCGCGATCGCCGAGGAACTCGTCGCCCGCGCCGCCGTCTGCATCGACAACGCCCGGCTCTACCGGCGCGAGCACGAGCGGGCGCTGATCCTCCAGCGCAGCCTGCTGCCCCCGGGCAACCCGGCCGCCAGCGGCCTGGAGATCGCCTGCCGCTACCTGCCCAGCAACAACAACACCGAGGTCGGCGGCGACTGGTTCGACGTCATCCCGCTGCCCGGCAACCGCACCGCGCTGGTCATCGGCGACGTGATGGGCCGCGGCCTGCGCGCCGCCGTCGCCATGGGCCAACTGCGCACCGCCGTCCGCACCCTGGCCATGCTCGACCTGGAGCCGGGCGAGGTGCTCACCGCCCTGGACGAGATCGCCCGCGGCCTCGGCGACGACTCGGTGCCGGTCGGCCCGCCCACCCCGTACGGCCGGCTCACCTCGACCGCCGACGAGGAGGCCCGCGAGGTCTACCTGGCGACCTGCGTCTACGCGGTCTTCGACGCCGTCAGCCGGCGCTGCTGGATCGCCAACGCCGGCCACCTGCCGCCCGTCCTGCTCAGCCCCGGCGAGGGCGCCCGGATGCTCGACGTACCGCCCGGCCTGCCGCTCGGCGTCGGCGGCGAGCCCTTCGAGGAGGTCGAGATCGACCTCCCGGACGGCGCCGTCTTCGGCCTTTACACCGACGGCCTGGTGGAGAGCCGCAAGCACCAGCTGGACGAGGGCCTGCGGGCCTTCCGCTCCGCGCTCTCCGACGAGGGCAAGGGGCTGGAGGACCTCTGCGACCACGTGCTCGGGGAGCTCAATCCGCACCACGGCGAGGACGACATCGCCCTCCTGATGGCCAAGGTGCACGCCTTCCCCGACGACGCCGTCGGCAACTGGTACCTGCCGCCCGAGCCCACCTCGGTGGCCAAGGCCCGGGAGCTGGCGTGCAGCTGGCTGCTCGCCCGGGGGCTGGATGAGCTGGTCGACACCACCGAGCTGCTGGTCAGCGAGCTGGTCACCAACGCGCTCAAGCACGGGCGGGGCGAGATCCGGCTGCGGCTGCTGCGCGAGCGCAGCCTGGTCTGCGAGGTCTGGGACGACGGCTACGCGCAGCCCCGGCAGCGGCGCGCCCAGGAGACCGACGAGGGCGGGCGCGGCCTGCAGCTGGTCAGCCTGCTGGCCGAGCGCTGGGGCAGCCGGCGCACGCCCAAGGGCAAGATCGTCTGGTTCGAGCTGGCCCTGTAGCCGCCGCAACGGTGGGCCGGACGGGTGCAGTCGCCCGGCGGCCCGCCGTGTCGGCACGGGCCGGGCGGCCGCGGCGGCGTTCGATGGCCGCCATGCGTGTCCGCCAGCTCACCGCCGCAGCCGCCGCGCTGCTGCTCTCCGCCGGTCTCGGCGGCTGTTCCGACGACCCGGGCCCCCGTGCCCCCGCCCCCGTGCCCGTGCCCGCCCCGGCCGATCCCACCGCCACCACCGGGGACGTCGGGCCCGCCGACCGCACTGCCGTCCTGGACGGCGGCACGCTGCGCTGGGCGGTGGACGGCGTCCCGGCCACGCTGAACGTCTACCAGGGCGCGGCGACCGCCGACTCGGCGCTGCTCGCCCACGCGCTGTACCCCTCGCTGTTCCGGCCCGACGAGCACGGCCAGCTCGTCCCCGACCCCGACTACCTGGCGGGCTTCGACTCCACCCCACCCGGGCAGCAGCCGCAGGTGGTGACCTACCGGCTCAACCCGCGCGCCGTCTGGAGCGACGGCACCCCGGTCTCGGCCGCCGACCTCGACGCCCAGCGGATCGCGCTGTCCGGTCCGGACCCGGCCAGCCGGAGCGGGAAGGCGGCCGGGTACGACACCATCGAGTCGGTCGCCCAGGGCGCCGACCCGTCCGAGGTGCGGGTGACGTTCCGGCGGCCGTACGCGGAGTGGCGCGCACTGTTCGGCCCGCTCTACCCGGCCGCCGAGACGGCCGGCCCGGCCGCCTCCACCCGGCCGCCGGCCGAGGGAGGCCGGCCGAGCGCCGGCCCGTACACCCTCTCCCGGTACGACGCCGAGGGCGGGACGGTCACCGTGGTGCGCAGCCCGCTCTGGTGGGGCGATCCGCCGAAGGCCGACCGGATCGACTTCCTCGCCGTGCGGCCCGAGCAGCGGCTGGACGCGCTGGACCAGGACCGGCTGGACATCGCCCCGCTCACCGCGGCGGTGGACCGGGCGGCGCCGGCCGCCCCTCCCGAGCCCTCCGCCTCCGCCTCCGCCTCCGCCTCCGCCTCCGCCTCCGCCTCTGCCGCGCCGCCGCCCGCGGCCGCGCCCGAGGCCGCGGCACTGGCGCTGCGGCGGGCCGAATCGCTGCCGGGCGTCACCGTGCACCGGGCCGCCGCGGCCTCGCTCACCCAGCTCACCCTCAACGCGGCGCGCGGCCCGCTGACCGACCCGCTGGTGCGGCGGGCCCTCACCCGGGCCGTCGACCGGCGGCGGATCGCCGACGCCGCGCTCACCCCGCTCGGCCTGCCCGCCGCCCCGCTGGGCAGCCACCTGTTCGCGGGCGACCAGCAGGGCTACCGGGACAACAGCGACGCGGCCGGTCCGGCGGACCCGGGCCTGCTGCTGGACGAGGCGGGCTGGATGCGGCCCGCCGGCGGGGGCACCCGGGCCAAGGACGGCAAGCCGCTCGCCCTCTCGCTGCTCGTCCCGGCCGGTTCGGCGACCGCCGAGCGCACCGCCGACGCGCTCGTCGCAGAGCTCGGGGAGTCCGGGATCGCGGTGCAGCGGGTGCCCGCGCCCGCCGAGTCCTTCGTCGGGGAGCACCTGGCGGCCGGGGACTACGACCTCGCGCTCCTCTCCTGGCCGGCCGGCCCCAGCCCGGCGGTCGAACAGCGTTCCGTCTATGCCAAGCCCCGGCCGGACCTGGACGGCGTGCCCCAGCCGGGCGGCAACTTCGGCCGCAGCGGCACGGAGGAGATCGACCGGCTGTTCGACCGGGCGGCCGCCGAACCGGACCCGGCGGCCCGGCTGGGCCTGCTCCAGGAGGCGGACGTGCGGATCTGGCAGCTCGGCCACTCGGTGCCGCTCTACCAGCGGCCGGAGCTGGTCGGGGTCCGGACCGAGGTGGCCGGCGCGGGCGCGTACGGCTACGGGTGGCCGCGCTTCCAGGACGTGGGCCTGCTCGGCTAGAGCTCCCGGGCGAAGCGGCGCACGGCGTCAGTGACGGCCTCCGGAGCGTCGAGGTTCGCGAGGTGCCGGAGGCCGGCACTGAACCGGGTGCCGCGCACCAGGACGATCGGGACACTCACCGGGCCGCCTCCACCGGCTCCAGCATGCGTTCGACATCGGCGATCCGGGCCAGTTCGGGGCACTCCCGGCGGGCCCGGGCGAGCGCCTCGCGGGCCTCCTCCGGACGCCCGGCCGCGATGAGGGCGGCGGCGAGGGAGCAGCAGGCCAGGGACCGGTGGAAGCGGGAGCCGACCGTGTGCGACAGACGGCGGGCCATGCGGACGGCGGCCTGCGGATCGTTCTGGAACCGGGCGAGCTCGACCGCCGGGAGGAAGTCGCGGGCGAGCGTCCGGTCGTGGACGCCCAGTCGGACGAGATACGGCTCCAGCAGTGCTCCGGCCCGCGCGGGGGAGTGCTCCCCGGCGTCGACGCGGCCCACGAAGGTCATGGCGGCGATGAAGGCCACGGCCGAGTCGGCGGGGGTGTGGCCCCGTTCGAAGGCCTCGTCGGCGAGCCGGTCGGCCTCCTCGTAGTGGCCCTCGGCCAGCGCGATCCCGGCAGCGGTGAGGACCATGGGTGTGCCCTTGTCCAGCTCGCGGCGCGCCTCGGAGATCCGGCCCCGGACCAGGAACCGCTCGGCCTCGACGGCGCTCGGCGACTCGGCGTCGATCGTCACGGATCCTGGCCGGAAGGGCATGACGAACACGGCCCAGAGGGAGTTGACCGGGCTCGTCGCGGAGGTCACCGCGGTCATGGCGAGGGAGAACAGCAGCCCGAGGCCGATGCCCCGGGGCAGTTCCGTGGCGGAGGCCGCCAGCCAGGCCCCGAGCCCCGCGTGGACTCCGAACCGTGCGACCGAGACGAGCCACAGCCGCAGCCGGGGTGCGCGGACCGGCAGCAGGCCCCAGGGGAACAGGAATCCGCTCGTCGGCCGCAGCCCCAGTTCGACGGGCACCCCGGCGACCGAGCCGCTCCACAGGGTCCGGCCCCTGCCGTACGAGGCGCTGTACAGCCGCCCTCCGCAGAGCCGGTGGGTGAGCAGGAACCAGAGGTCGGACAGCGGCTCCTGGCCCACCAGGAAGCCGATCACGCAGCCGAGAGCGGTTGGGTCCGGCAGGTCGTGGAGGACCGCCAGGTACAGGAGCACGGCGCCGACGGCGCGGAACAGCCAGGGCAGCGAGGCCCGGAGGTGTTGGATCACGACCGGAAGAGTGTCGGAGGCGGGCCGCGGAGTGAAGGGTGTGTGGCCCACCTGTGATCTTGATCCCGTGCGACCTGCCCGTTTCTGCTCACCTGGGCGCTTCCCCGTACGATAGGAGGAAGCCGAGGCATGTCGATATGCCCGGCGGGTGGACCGGTAGTAGCAGGCGGAACGGGTGGCAGCGACCGAAGGGGTCGCAAGTGCGCGTCTCGCGGCCGGGCGCCGTAACCCACGATTCCGGGAGAATCCGCTAGGCATGCCCACGCGCAACGACATCCGTAACGTCGCCATCGTCGCCCACGTCGACCACGGCAAGACCACGCTGGTCGACGCCATGCTCAAGCAGGCCGGCGCCTTCGCCGCACACCAGCACCTCGATGACCGGATGATGGACTCGAACGACCTGGAGCGCGAGAAGGGCATCACCATTCTCGCGAAGAACACCGCGGTCAAGTACCACCCCAAGGATGGTGGCGCGCCGATCACCATCAACATCATCGACACCCCGGGCCACGCCGACTTCGGTGGCGAGGTCGAGCGCGGTCTGTCGATGGTGGACGCGGTCGTCCTGCTGGTCGACGCCTCCGAAGGCCCGCTGCCGCAGACCCGCTTCGTGCTCCGCAAGGCGCTCACGGCCCGCCTGCCCGTCATCCTCTGCATCAACAAGACCGACCGCCCGGACTCCCGGATCGACGAGGTCATCAACGAGACCTACGACCTGTTCCTGGACCTGGACGCGGACGAGGACCAGATCGAGTTCCCGATCGTCTACGCCTGCGCCCGTGACGGCGTCGCCTCGCTGACCAAGCCGGAGAACGGCACCGTCCCGGCCGACAGCACCAGCCTGGAGCCGTTCTTCTCCACCCTGCTGGAGCACGTCCCGGCCCCCAGCTACGACGAGGCCGCGCCGCTCCAGGCCCACGTCACCAACCTGGACGCCGACAACTTCCTCGGCCGCATCGCGCTGCTCCGCGTCGAGCAGGGCGAGCTGCGCAAGGGCCAGACCGTGGCCTGGATCAAGCGCGACGGCTCGATCCAGAACGTCCGCATCTCCGAGCTGCTGATGACCGAGGCGCTCACCCGCAAGCCGGCCGAGGTGGCGGGCCCCGGTGACATCTGCGCCGTCGCCGGCATCGGCGAGATCATGATCGGCGAGACCCTGGCCGACCCGGAGAACCCGATCGCGCTGCCGCTGATCACGGTGGACGAGCCGGCCATCTCGATGACCATCGGCACCAACACCTCCCCGCTGGTCGGCCGTGGTGGCAGCGGCAAGGGCGCGGACGCCAAGGCCGCCGGCAAGGTGGACCGCAAGGTCACCGCCCGCCAGGTGAAGGACCGCCTGGACCGCGAGCTGATCGGTAACGTCTCGCTGCGCGTCCTGGACACCGAGCGTCCGGACGCCTGGGAGGTGCAGGGCCGCGGTGAGCTGGCGCTGGCCATCCTGATCGAGACCATGCGTCGCGAGGGCTTCGAGCTGACCGTCGGCAAGCCGCAGGTGGTCACCAAGGAGGTCAACGGCAAGACCCACGAGCCGGTCGAGCGCCTCACGGTGGACGTGCCCGAGGAGCACATGGGCGCGGTCACGCAGCTCATGGGCATCCGCAAGGGCCGGATGGACAACATGTCCAACCATGGCTCGGGCTGGGTCCGGATGGAGTTCGTCGTGCCGTCCCGCGGCCTGATCGGCTTCCGTACCGAGTTCCTCACCAACACCCGCGGCACCGGCATCGCCCACTCGATCCACGAGGGTCACGAGCCGTGGTTCGGCAACCTGACCACCCGCAACAACGGCTCGCTGGTCGCCGACCGGGCCGGCGTGGTCACCGCCTTCGCGATGACCAACCTGCAGGAGCGCGGCGTGCTCTTCTGCGAGCCGGGCACCGAGGTGTACGAGGGCATGATCGTCGGTGAGAACTCGCGTGCCGACGACATGGACGTGAACATCACCAAGGAGAAGAAGCTCACCAACATGCGGTCGGCGAACGCCGACGTGGCCGAGTCGATCGTCCCGCCGCGCAAGCTCTCGCTGGAGCAGTCGCTGGAGTTCTGCCGCGAGGACGAGTGCATCGAGGTGACCCCGGAGACGGTTCGCATCCGTAAGGTCGTCCTTGACCAGAAGGACCGCGGACGCACTGCCTCGCGCGCCAAGAAGGCGTGATCCGGACGCACTGAACGGCCATTGGCCGGAATGATTCGCCCCCCTTTCCCATGGAGAGGGGGGCGAACTTTTTCAACTACTCCAAGTTGTCGGGGCCGCTATTCACGGAATAGCGCTCATCACAGCCGAGTGTCCGCTGAGCGGACGTGACAGTTCGTCATCCGTGACGACTGTCCGTTTGGTGCCTGTCTGGCTATGTCTCAAATGTCCGGTTTTCGAAACTTACCGACTGTTCATGTGACCTAATTGAGATCGTCACTGGTCACTTTCGTGTCCGTGCGTGACGGATAGTGGGTGCAGTCAGGCTCGGGTCAAGGGTGAACGCGCAGGGGTGCGCGCCGAAACCACGAGCGCGGACGGCACAGCGGGCCCGGTGATCACCGTTCCGCAGTGCCCTCCTCGTTGCAACGTCGAATTCAGGAGGCACACCGATGCGCGGTGCGAGCCAGGCCAAGTGGGTTGTCGCAGCTGTTGCTGTCGCCCTCGCTGCGACTGCGTGCAGCAGCAGCGACTCCTCCGGGGGTAGCTCCGACAGCGCTGCGGTCGACCCCGGGGCCAGCTTCAGCTACCAGAGCGCGGAGCCGCAGCGCCCGCTCCAGCCGGCGAACGCCATGGAGAACCAGGGCGGCCGTATCGTCAAGCAGCTCTTCAAGGGCCTCGTCGACTACGACCCCGCGACCGGTGCCCTGCGCAACCAGGTGGCCGACAAGATCGAGACCACCGACGCCAAGAACTACACCGTCACGCTGAAGTCCGGCTGGACCTTCCACGACGGCACCCCGGTCACCGCCAAGTCCTTCGTCGGTTCCTGGAACTGGTCGGCCAACCCGAAGAACAACCAGATCAACTCGGACTGGTTCTCGGACATCGTCGGCTACGACGCCGTGCACCCGGAGAAGGGTGACCCGACCGCCACCGAGATGTCCGGTCTGAAGGTCGTCGACGACACCCACTTCACGATCGAACTGACCAGCCCCGTCTCGTACTTCACGTACAAGCTCGGCTACTCGGCCTTCTTCCCGCTGCCCGAGGGCTTCTTCGCCGACCCGGCCGGCTACGGCCAGAAGCCGGTCGGCAACGGCCCCTACAAGTTCGTCTCGTGGGAGCACAACAAGGCCATCACGCTGGCCGCGTACGACAAGTACACGGGCATCGACAAGCCGAAGAACGGCGGTGTCGTCTTCCGCAACTACACCGCCGGTGAGGCCGCGTACAAGGACCTGATGTCCGACACGCTGGACGTGCTGGACCAGGTCGACCCGACCGACCTGCCGAAGTACAAGGACGACCTGGGCAAGCGCGCGGTCGACCAGCCGCAGGGCGCCATCCAGAACATCGGCTTCGCGCTGTACCAGGGCGGCTGGAGCGAGCAGGGCAAGGAGAAGGTCCGTCAGGGCCTCTCGATGGCGATCGACCGCGAGACGATCACCAAGACCGTGCTGAACGGCAACCGCCTTCCCGCCGACTCGTTCGTGGCGCCCGGCGTCATGGGCTACAAGGCCGGCACCTGCGGCGACGCCTGCAAGTACAACCCGGAGAAGGCCAAGCAGCTGATCACCGAGGGCGGCGGCGTCCCCGGCGGCAAGGTCCTCATCCAGTACAACTCCGACGGTGGCCACAAGGAGTGGGTGGACGCGGTCTGCAACTCGATCCGCCAGGCGACCGGCGTCGAGTGCCTCGGTGACCCGAAGCCGGACTTCAAGACCTCGCGCGACATCATCACCAACAAGCAGGTCCAGAGCATGATGCGGACCGGCTGGGTGCAGGACTACCCGCTGAACGCGAACTTCCTGCGTGACGTCTACGGCACCGGTGCCGCGGCCAACGACGGTGGCTACTCGAGCCCCGAGTTCGACAAGCTGTCGAAGGAGGCGGACGCCGCCACCACGGTCGAGAAGACCGCCGAGCTCTACCAGCAGGCCGAGGCCGTTCTGGCCAAGGACATGCCGGCCATCCCGCTCTGGTACTACAAGACCAGCTCCGGCTACTCCAAGAACGTCCAGAACGTGAAGTTCAACTCCTTCGGCGACCCGGTCTACACCGACGTCGAGGTCAAGAAGAAGAAGTAATCGGTCGGCACCGCCTGACCCGGTGACAACGGCCGGTGCCCGTCCATCCCCACAAGGGCGAGGACTGGCACCGGCCGTTGGCACGCCGACTTTTCTCTTGCCGAGTTGACGGGCTCGGCAGGGCCATACATGGAGGCACGATGGGGCGCTTTGTCGCAAGGCGACTGCTCCAGATGATCCCGGTGTTCCTCGGAACGACCGCACTCATCTTTTTCATGGTGCACTTGCTGCCTGGTGACCCGGTGGCAGCACTGTGGGGCGACAAGGCACCGGACCCGGTGCAGCTCGCCGCTCTCAAGCACCAGCAGGGCTTCGACAAGCCGCTGATCCAGCAGTACTTCGACTACATGGGCAAGCTGCTCACCGGTGACTTCGGCACCGGTCTGGACCAGCGCCCGGTCATCGACAAGATCACCGAGGCACTGCCGGTCACGACCCGGCTGGCGCTGTTCGCGTTCGCCATCGAGATCGTGCTCGGCATCGGCATCGGCCTGTACGCCGGTCTGCGCCGCGGCAAGATGTTCGACAAGGGCGCCCTGGTCCTCACCCTGCTGCTGATCTCGATCCCGGTCCCGGTGCTGGGCTTCATCTTCCAGACGGTCTTCGGGCAGAACCTGAAGTGGGTCACCCCGACCGTCCAGGACAGCAACGACATCACCCAGCTGGTGCTGCCGGCCGTGGTGCTCGGCTCGCTCTCGCTGGCCTACGTCGCGCGCCTCACCCGTACTTCCATAGCCGAGAACATCAAGGCCGACTACGTGCGCACCGCGGTGGCCAAGGGCCTGCCGCGGCGCAAGGTGATCGGCACCCACCTGCTCCGCAACTCGATGATCCCGGTGGTCACCTTCCTCGGCACCGACCTCGGCGCCCTGATGGGCGGCGCGATCGTGACCGAAGGCATCTTCAACGTCCAGGGCGTGGGTCACGCGCTCTACCAAGCGATCAACATGAAGGAGGGCGCGACCGTCTCCGGCTTCGTGGCCTTCCTCGTGATCGTCTACCTGGCCGCCGGCCTGATCGTCGACCTGCTTTACGCGGTCCTGGACCCGAGGATCCGTTATGCCTGACCTGACCGAGAAGAAGACCGCCGGGGACATCCCGGCCCAGCGCGCGGCGGACGCCCCGGCGCCGAAGCAGGAGAAGGCCCGCAGCCTCGGCTCGGACGCCTGGCACGACCTGCGCCGCAAGCCGATCTTCGTGATCTCCGCGCTGCTGATCCTGCTGCTGATCGTCATCGCCATCGCCCCCGGGCTGTTCACCTCGGTGGACCCGCGGGCCGGCGACCTGCGCAACCACTACCTGTCGAAGCCGAACTACAGCCACTTCTTCCAGGCGGACTGGTTCGGCTACGACCTCCAGGGCCGCAGCATCTACGCCCGCGTCGTCTACGGCGCCCGCGCCTCGGTCGTGGTCGGCATCTGCGTCACCCTGGGCGTGACCATCCTCGGCGGCCTCGCCGGCATGGTGGCCGGCTACTTCGGCGGCTGGGTCGACACGATCATCTCCCGCATCACCGACATCTTCTTCGGCATCCCGCTGCTGCTCGGCTCGCTGGTGGTCCTGAACGCCTTCACCGACCGCACCGTCTGGAGCGTGGTCTTCGCGCTGGTCGCCCTGGGCTGGACCCAGATGACCCGTGTCATGCGCGGCTCGGTGATCACGGTCAAGCAGGCCGACTTCGTGACGGCGGCCAAGGCACTCGGCGCCGGCACCGGCCGGATCATGTTCAAGCACATCCTGCCGAACGCGATCGCCCCGGTGATCGTCGTCGCCACCATCGCGCTCGGCGGCTACATCGCCACCGAGGCGACGCTGAGCTTCCTCGGCATCGGTCTCCAGGACCCGACCATCTCCTGGGGTATCGACATCAACTCGGCCCAGAAGGTGATCCGCACGGCGCCGTTCGCCCTGTTCTTCCCCGCCGGAATGCTGAGCCTTACCGTGCTGGCGTTCATCATGCTCGGCGACGCGGTGCGCGACGCCCTCGACCCGAAGCTCCGCTGAGAGAAGAGGTGACGACCCGATGACCACCGTGATCGAGAACAACCAGAAGAATGACCGGCTCGAAGTCGGCACTCCTCTCCTGGAGGTGAAGGACCTCCACGTGGAGTTCCACACCCGGGACGGCGTGGCCAAGGCAGTGAACGGCGTCAACTACTCCGTCGCGGCCGGCGAGACCCTCGCCGTGCTCGGCGAGTCCGGCTCCGGCAAGTCCGTGACGGCGCAGACCATCATGGGCATCCTGGACATGCCTCCGGGCAAGGTGACCCAGGGCCAGATCCTGTACCGCGGCCAGGACATGCTCACGATGAGCGGCGAGGAGCGGCGCCGGATCCGCGGCCGGAAGATCGCGATGATCTTCCAGGACGCGCTCTCGGCGCTGAACCCGGTGCTCAGCGTCGGCTACCAGCTCGGCGAGATGTTCCGCGTGCACCAGGGCGCCTCCAGGAAGGAGGCGAAGGAGAAGGCCATCGAGCTGATGGAGCGGGTGCGCATCCCGGCCGCCCGCCAGCGGGTGAACGACTACCCGCACCAGTTCTCCGGCGGCATGCGCCAGCGCATCATGATCGCGATGGCGCTCTCCCTGGAGCCGGACCTGATCATCGCGGACGAGCCCACCACCGCCCTGGACGTCACCGTCCAGGCCCAGGTGATGGACCTGCTGGCCGAGCTCCAGGCCGAGTACAACATGGGCCTGATCCTGATCACCCACGACCTCGGCGTGGTCGCCGACGTCGCGGACAAGATCGCCGTGATGTACGCGGGCCGGATCGTGGAGACCGCCCCGGTGCACGACCTGTACGCGAACCCCGCGCACCCGTACACCAAGGGCCTGCTCCGCTCCATCCCGCGCCTGGACCAGAAGGGCCAGGAGCTGTACGCGATCAAGGGCCTGCCCCCGAACCTGCTCAAGGTTCCGGCCGGCTGCGCGTTCAACCCCCGCTGCGACGTCGCCACCGACCTGTGCCGCACCGAGACCCCGGCGCTGCACCACGTGACGGACAAGGACGGCAAGGAGCTCACCGGCCGCCGCAGCGCGTGCCACCTCTGGAAGGAGACCCTCCATGGCTGAGAACATCCTGGAGGTCAAGGACCTGGTCAAGCACTACCCGCTGACCCAGGGCATCCTCATGAAGAAGCAGGTCGGCGCGGTCAAGGCGGTCGACGGCATCTCCTTCGAGCTGAAGAAGGGCGAGACGCTCGGGATCGTCGGCGAGTCCGGCTGTGGCAAGTCCACGCTGGCCAAGGTGCTGATGAACCTGGAGCGGGCCACCTCCGGCCAGGTGCTCTTCAAGGGCGAGGACATCTCCACGCTCCAGGGGGCGGCCCTCAAGGCCGTCCGCCGGAACATCCAGATGGTGTTCCAGGACCCGTACACCTCGCTCAACCCGCGCATGACGGTCGGCGACATCATCGGCGAGCCGTTCGAGATCCACCCCGAGGTGGCGCCCAAGGGCGACCGCCGCAAGGCCGTCCAGGACCTGCTGGACGTCGTGGGTCTGAACCCGGAGTACATCAACCGGTACCCGCACCAGTTCTCCGGCGGTCAGCGCCAGCGCATCGGCATCGCCCGCGGTCTCGCGCTCAAGCCCGAGATCATCATCTGCGACGAGCCGGTCTCCGCGCTGGACGTGTCCGTCCAGGCGCAGGTGATCAACCTGCTGGAGCAGCTGCAGGGCGAGTTCGGCCTCTCCTACATGTTCATCGCGCACGACCTCTCCATCGTCCGGCACATCTCCGACCGCGTCGGCGTGATGTACCTGGGCAAGATGGTCGAGATCGGCTCGGACGAGGAGATCTACGAGAACGCCACCCACCCGTACACCCAGGCGCTGCTCTCCGCGGTGCCGGTGCCGGACCCGGCGGCGCGCGAGACCCGCGACCGGATCGTGCTCAGCGGGGACATCCCCTCGCCGGCCAACCCGCCGTCCGGCTGCCGCTTCCGCACCCGCTGCTGGAAGGCGGAGGAGCGGTGCTCCGAGGAGGTCCCGCTGCTCGCGGTCCCCTCGCTGCTGAAGGGCCCGGCCGCGCACGAGTCGGCCTGCCACTTCCCCGAGGTCCGGGAGCAGGCCGCGGCCTGATTCCCCCGTTGGTCCCAGGAAGGGTCCGTGGCGTTCGCGCCGCGGGCCCTTCCGGCATCTGTGGACCCGGCGCCGCGTGGATCCGGTGCTGCGGCGATCCGGCGCCACGTCAACTCGGCAGGGGGTCACGGCACCCGTCCGGGTGCACCTGACTCGCGCCGTCGCCGGGGCGCGCTTCTCATGGGGTGTGATGCGACACACACCCTGAGGAGGGACCTCCATGCCCGAAGCCGCCCGTGCTCGTTGGGTCCTCGCCGTCGCGACGTCCGTGGTCCTGGTGGCCACCGGGTGCAGCGGCAGCAACGGCGGAGGAGGCAGCGGCTCGTCGGACGCCAGCAAGACCTTCAGCTACCAGAGCAACGAGCCGCAGAACCCGTTGCAGCCCGCCAACGCGAACGAGGTCGGCGGTGGTCGCATCATTCAGAACCTCTTCAAGGGGCTGGTCGACTACGACCCCACCAATGCCAAGATCCGGATGCAGGTCGCCGACACGATCGACACCAGTGACTCGCTGACCTTCACCATCACCCTGAAGGACGGCTGGAAGTTCCACGACGGCACCCCGGTGCACGCCCAGAACTTCGTCGACGCCTGGAACTGGGGCGCCAACCCCGCCAACAACCAGATCAACAGCTCCTGGTTCTCCGACATCGAGGGCTACCAGGACGTCCACCCGGTCTCCGGCCAGCCGACCTCGGACAAGATGTCCGGACTGACCGTCACCGACGACCTGCACTTCACCGTCAAGCTGAACCACAAGGTCTCGTACTTCGAGTACAAGCTCGGCTACATCGCCTTCTCGCCGCTGCCCGAGGGCTTCTTCAAGGACCCGGCCGGGTACGGACAGAAGCCGGTGGGCAACGGCCCGTACCAGTTCGTCAGCTGGGCGCACAACAGCCAGGTGGTCACCAAGAGCTTCCCGGACTACCAGGGCGTGGACAAGCCGAAGAACGGCGGCGTCGTCTTCAAGATGTACACCACGTCCGAGGCCGCCTACGCCGACCTCCAGTCCAACAACCTGGACGTGATGGACCAGGTGCCGCCGTCCGCGCTGGCCACGTACAAGAGCGATCTCGGCGACCGCGCGGTGGACGCGCCGCAGGGCGCCATCCAGAACATCGGCTTCACCCTCTACCAGGCCGACTGGGCCGCCCCGGAGAAGGCCCAGGTGCGCCAGGGCCTGTCGATGGCGATCGACCGCGCGACCATCACCAAGACGGTGCTGCAGGGCTCCCGCGCGCCGGCCAGCGCCTGGGTGGCGGAGGGCGTCGAGGGCTACAAGGCCGGCACCTGCGGGGACTTCTGCAACTTCGACCCCGCCAAGGCCAAGCAGCTGATCCAGCAGGGCGGCGGCGTCCCCGGCAACAAGGTGCTGATCACCTACAACGCGGACGGCGGCCACAAGGAGTGGGTCGACGCGGTCTGCAACTCGATCCGGCAGAACACCGGCGTCGACTGCCTCGGTGACCCGAAGCCCGACTTCAAGACCGCCCGCCAGGCCATCACCGCGCACCAGCTCAACGGCGCCTTCCGCACCGGCTGGGTGCAGGACTACCCGCTGAACGCCAACTTCCTGGCCGACGTGTACCGCACCGGTGCCGCGTCCAACGACACCGGGTACAGCAGCCCGCAGTTCGACCAGGCGGCGACCCAGGCCGACGAGGCCGCCAGCGTCGCCGACACGGTGACCGGCTACCAGCAGGCCGAGGCGGTGCTGCAGAGCGGCATGCCGGCCGTCCCGCTCTGGTACTACCGCACCAACTCGGGCTACTCGACCAAGGTGCAGAACGTGAAGTTCGACTCCTTCGGCAACCCGGCCTGGACGCAGGTCGAGGTCAAGGGCTGATCCCCGGACCCTGATCCCCGCGCACCGGCCCCGCCCTCCCCGCACGGAGGGCGGGGCGCGGTCTCCCGGCCGACCGGCCCGGCCCGGTCGGCCACACAGGAAGGAGGCTCGGATGGGCAGTTACGTGCTGCGGCGGGTGCTGCAGATGATCCCGGTGTTCTTCGGCACCACGCTGCTGATCTTCGTGATGGTCTACACGCTGCCGGGCGACCCGGTGGTCGCGCTGTTCGGCGAGAAGGCCGCGGACCCGTCGGTGGTCGCGAGCATCAAGCACACGTACTACCTGGACCAGCCGCTCTGGAAGCAGTACCTGCACTACATGGGGAACCTCTTCCAGGGGGACTTCGGAACCAGCTTCACCGGCCGCCCGGTCTCCGACATCATGGCGGACGCCTTCCCGGTCACCATCCGGCTGGCGCTGATGGCCTTTCTCTTCGAGATGATCGTGGGCCTCGCCTTCGGCGTGCTCTCCGGGCTGAAGCGCGGCAGCATCGCGGACACCCTGGTGCTCATCCTGACCCTGGTGGTGATCTCTATCCCGGTCTTCGTGCTGGCCTACATCGCGCAGACCGTGTTCGCCACCAACCTGGGCTGGGTCACGCCGACGGTGCAGGACAGCTACGACCTCTCCCAGCTGATCCTGCCGGCGGTCGTCCTCGGCTCGCTCTCGCTCGCGTACGTCGCCCGGCTCACCCGGACCTCCATCGGCGAGAACCTGCGGGCCGACTACATCCGGACCGCGACCGCCAAGGGCCTGCCCCGGCGGACCATCATCTCCCGCCACCTGCTGCGCAACTCGCTCATCCCGGTGGTCACCTTCCTCGGCACCGACCTCGGCGCGCTGATGGGAGGGGCGATCGTCACCGAGGGCATCTTCAACGTGCAGGGCATCGGCAACGTCCTGTACCGGGCGATCAACCAGAAGGAAGGCCCGACCGTGGTCGGCATCGTGACCGTCCTGGTGATCATCTACCTGGTCGCCAGCCTGCTCGTCGACCTGCTCTACGCGGTCCTGGACCCGAGGATCCGCTATGTCTGACATGCACGACGAGGACTCCTATGAACCACACCCCAAGCCTGGTGTCTCCCGTCTCGACTACGCGGGGGAGCAGGGCATGGCGGTGGAGCAGGAGACCCTGGTCGAATCCGACGTGGAGAAGCGGGAGGAGGCCCGCAGCCTCTGGGGCGACGCCTGGCGGGACCTGCGCCGACGGCCGATCTTCCTGCTCTCGGTCGTGCTGATCGTGCTGCTGGTGCTCGTCGCGATCTTCCCCTGGGCCTTCACCGACGCCAACCCGCGCAGGGCCGACCTGGTGCACGACTACCTCCGGCGGCCGGACTGGACGGACTTCTTCGGCGCCGGCTGGTTCGGCTACGACGCCCAGGGCCGGTCCATCTACGCCCGGGTGGTCTACGGCGCCCGGGCCTCGATCACCGTCGGCATCTTCGTGACCGCCGCGGTCACCCTGCTCGGCGGGCTGACCGGCATGGTCGCCGGGTACTACGGCGGGGTCGTCGACGCGGTGGTCTCCCGGATCGTCGACATCTTCTTCGGCATCCCGCTGCTGCTCGGCGCCCTGGTGCTGTTGAACGCGTTCACCGTCCGCACGGTGTGGACCGTGGTGGTCGCCCTGGCCGTCCTCGGCTGGACCCAGATCGCCCGCGTCATGCGCGGCGCGGTGCTGACCGTCAAGCAGTCCGACTTCGTGACGGCGGGCCGGGCCCTCGGGGCCGGGACCGGACGGCTGATGCTCCGGCACATCCTGCCGAACGCGGTCGCGCCGGTGATCGTGGTGGCGACCATCGCGCTCGGCGGCTACATCGCGACCGAGGCGACGCTGAGCTTCCTCGGCATCGGCCTGCAGGAGCCGACCATCTCCTGGGGCATCGACATCTCCTCCGCCCAGAAGGTGATCCGGACCGCGCCGTACGTGATGTTCTTCCCGGCCGCGGCGCTCTCCATCACCGTGCTGGCCTTCATCATGATGGGCGACGCGGTCCGCGACGCCCTCGATCCGAAGCTTCGCTGAGCGAGGGAGCGCATCGTGAGTACAGCGGTGGACACCACCGGGCGCGAGCAGGAGGCGCCGTACCAGGGGCCGCTGCTCGACGTGCGGGACCTGCACGTCGAGTTCGTCACCCGGGACGGCGTCGCCAGGGCCGTGAACGGCGTCAACTACTCCGTCGCGGCGGGGGAGACGCTGGCGGTGCTGGGGGAGTCCGGCTCGGGCAAGTCGGTGACGGCGCAGGCGATCATGGGCATCCTGGACATGCCGCCGGCCAGGATCCCGCGCGGCGAGATCCTCTACCGGGGCCAGGACATGCTCAGGATGAGCAAGGAGGAGCGGCGGCGGATCCGAGGCCAGAAGATCGCGATGATCTTCCAGGACGCGCTCTCGGCGCTGAACCCGGTGCTCAGCGTCGGCTACCAGCTGGGGGAGATGTTCCGGGCGCACCGGAAGGTCTCCCGCAAGGAGGCCCGGGACCGGGCCGTGGAGCTGATGGACCGGGTGCGCATCCCGGCCGCCGGGCAGCGGGTGAACGACTATCCGCACCAGTTCTCCGGCGGTATGCGCCAGCGCATCATGATCGCGATGGCGTTGGCCCTGGAGCCGGACCTGATCATCGCGGACGAGCCCACCACCGCGCTGGACGTGACGGTGCAGGCGCAGGTGATGGACCTGCTGGCCGAGTTGCAGGCCGAGTACAACATGGGCCTGATCCTGATCACCCACGACCTGGGTGTGGTCGCCGACGTCGCGGACAAGATCGCCGTGATGTACGCGGGCCGGATCGTCGAGACGGCCCCGGTGCACGACCTGTACGCCCGGCCGGCGCACCCGTACACCCGGGGACTGCTGGACTCCATCCCCCGGCTCGACCAGAAGGGCCAGGAGCTCTACGCGATCAAGGGCCTGCCGCCCAACCTCCTGCGCATCCCCGAGGGCTGCGCCTTCAACCCCCGCTGCCCGCGTGCCCGGGACCGCTGCCGGACCGAGGTGCCGGAGCTGTTCCCGGTGACCGAGGAGGACGGGACGCCGCTGGAGGGGCGCGGCAGTGCCTGCTTCTTCTGGAAGGAGACCCTCCATGACCGTTAACGGGTCCAGCGCACTGGGCGCGGCGATGCCGGAGGAGGTCGCCTTCGAGCAGGAGGTGCCGCGCGGCCGGCCGATCCTCGAAGTCCGGGACCTGGTCAAGCACTTCCCGCTCACCAAGGGCGTCCTGTTCAAGAAGCAGGTCGGCGCGGTGAAGGCGGTCGACGGGGTCACCTTCGAGCTGATGCAGGGCGAGACGCTCGGGATCGTCGGCGAGTCCGGCTGTGGCAAGTCCACGCTGGCCAAGGTGCTGATGAACCTGGAGCCGGCCACCTCGGGATCGGTCCGCTACAAGGGGGAGGAGATCTCCCGGCTCTCCGGGGCCGGGCTGAAGGCGGTCCGCCGGAACATCCAGATGGTGTTCCAGGACCCGTACACCTCGCTCAACCCGCGCATGACGGTCGGCGACATCATCGGTGAGCCGTACGAGATCCACCCCGAGGTGGCGCCCAGGGGCGACCGCCGCAAGGCCGTCCAGGACCTGCTGGATGTGGTCGGGCTCAACCCCGAGTACATCAACCGCTATCCGCACCAGTTCTCCGGCGGTCAGCGCCAGCGCATCGGCATCGCCCGCGGTCTCGCGCTCAAGCCGGAGATCATCATCTGCGACGAGCCGGTCTCGGCGCTGGACGTGTCCGTCCAGGCGCAGGTGATCAACCTGCTGGAGCAGCTGCAGGGCGAGTTCAACCTGTCGTACATGTTCATCGCGCACGACCTCTCCATCGTCCGGCACATCTCCGACCGGGTCGGCGTGATGTACCTGGGGAAGATGGTCGAGATCGGCAGCGACGCGGAGATCTACGACCACGCCACCCACCCGTACACCCAGGCGCTGCTCTCCGCGGTGCCGGTGCCGGACCCGAGGGCGCGGGAGATCCGGGACCGGATCGTGCTGACCGGCGACGTGCCCTCGCCGGCCAACCCGCCGTCCGGCTGCCGCTTCCGCACCCGCTGCTGGAAGGCGCAGCAGCGGTGCGAGGCCGAGGAGCCGCTGCTGGCCGCGCCGTCCTGGCTGGACGGCGCGGCGCGGCACGACTCGGCGTGTCACTTCGCGGCGGAGCGGGAGGCCGGGCAGGGCGCCGGCTGAGACCGGTCGATGACCAGGGCGCGCCCCTGCCGGCGGGGCGCGCCCATTCCCGTGACGGAAAAGAGATCTGCCGCAGGCTCGCCAAGTGCGGTCCGTTCCTTGATAGTTGCTCTGCGCCCAGCAGTGGGTGCCGCGGCGCCGGGGAGGCTGCTCTGATGGACGCGGTGGAGCTGATCGGCGGCGGTCGGGGGAGCGCGGAACCCGGGGCGCCGCTGCTGGAGGTCGACGACCTGCACGTGGAGTTCCGTACCCGGGACGGCGTCGCCAGGGCCGTCAACGGGGTGAGCTACTCCGTCGCGGCGGGGGAGACGCTGGCGGTGCTGGGGGAGTCCGGCTCGGGCAAGTCGGTGACGGCGCAGGCGATCATGGGCATCCTGGACATGCCGCCGGGGCGGATCACCGCGGGGCGGATCCTGTTCCGCGGCGAGGACCTGCTGACCATGGGTGCCAACGCCCGGCGGTCCATCCGGGGTGGGCACATCGCGATGATCTTCCAGGACGCGCTCTCGGCGCTGAACCCGGTGCTCAGCGTCGGCTACCAGCTGGGGGAGATGTTCCGGGCGCATCGGAAGGTCTCCCGCAAGGAGGCCCGGGACCGGGCCGTGGAGCTGATGGACCGGGTGCGCATCCCGGCCGCCGGGCAGCGGGTGAACGACTATCCGCACCAGTTCTCCGGCGGTATGCGCCAGCGCATCATGATCGCGATGGCGTTGGCCCTGGAGCCGGACCTGATCATCGCGGACGAGCCCACCACCGCGCTGGACGTGACGGTGCAGGCGCAGGTGATGGACCTGCTGGCCGAGTTGCAGGCCGAGTACAACATGGGCCTGATCCTGATCACCCACGACCTGGGTGTGGTCGCCGACGTCGCGGACAAGATCGCGGTGATGTACGCGGGCCGGATCGTCGAGACGGCCCCGGTGCACGAGCTGTACGCCCGGCCCGCGCACCCGTACACCCGGGGACTGCTGGACTCCATCCCCCGGCTCGACCAGAAGGGCCGGAACCTGCACGCCATCAAGGGCCTGCCGCCGAGCCTGCTGAGCCCCCCGGAGGGCTGCGCCTTCAACCCCCGCTGCCCGCGTGCCCAGGACCGCTGCCGGACCGAACTCCCCGCGCTGACACCGGTGACCGGCGAGCACGGGACGGAGCTGGCGGGCCGCCGCAGCGCCTGCCACTACTGGCGCGAGACGCTGCACGGCTGAGGCCGCGCCCGGCCCGGCCGGCGGCTACTTCGCGAAGCCGACGTTCTCCCAGACGATGTCGGACAGGCCCTGCGCGCCGATGTTGGCGAGGTCGGCGCGGGCCCCGTACAGCTGCGGGCGCTGGTAGAGCGGCAGGACGCCGGCCACCTTCCAGAGCTCCCCGTCGGCCTGGTTGATCGCCTCGGTGGCGGTGGCGGCGTCGGCCGCGGCCGCCGCCCGGTCGAGCGCGGCGTCCACCGCCGGGCTGCCCGCCCCGACGTGGTTGGTGCCGCCGCTCTGGACGAAGTTGGCGCGGTTGCCGCTGGCCGGGAAGGGGGTGCCGATCAGCGAGTAGGCGGCGATGTCGAAGTCGTTGCGGTTGACGTACTTGTCGAAGAACTCGTTGGCGGGGGCGGTCACGGTGGTGACCTTGATGCCGACGTCCTTGAGCATTCTGGTGGCGTTGGCGGCCTCGGCCTGGGCCGGGTTGACGCCGGCCGGGACGACCATCCGCAGGTTCAGCTCGCGGCCGTCCTTCCTCCGCACGTCGCCGTCCAGCTTCCAGCCGGCCGCGTCCAGCTTGCGGGCGGCCTCGGCGGGGTCGTAGCGGGCCAGGCCCAGGGAGTTGTCGCGGTAGCCGTTCTGGTTGGTGACCAGCAGGTGGTTGTTGAGCGGGACGGCGGGCCAGTCCAGGCCGCTGAGGTCGGAGCGGATCACCACGTCCCGGTTGATCGCCTGGAAGACGGCCTGGCGCACGGTCGCGTCGCCGAGCGCGGGAGTGCGGGCGTTCAGGGTGAGCTGGCGGAAGTCCGGTCCGCCGGCCCGGCGCACCGCGGCGCCCTTGGTGTTTCTGACCACCTGGTAGCCGGCCACGTCCGGGCCGATGTTGACGAGGTCGAGCTGTCCCTTGGCGAAGGCGGCGGGCATCGCGTCGGGCAGCATCGCGTGGAAGACGATCCGGTCCAGCACCGGCTTGTCGCCCCACCAGGAGGGGTCGGCGACCAGGGTGACGGTCTGGGCGGCGCGGTCCAGCTGCTCGACCTTGAACGGGCCGGCGGTGACCGGGAACGCGTCCAGGTAGGAGGAGTTGAACAGCTCCGGCGTGGAGATCCGGCCGGCGGGCAGCAGCGGGGCGTTGCCGGCGCTGTTGAACATCGACTGCCACTCGGAGAACGGGTGGTCGAAGGTCATCACGGCCTGGAAGTCGTCCTTGCCGCGCTCCACCGCGGAGACCAGCTCGAAGCCGGTGCTGCTGGAGGACTTGTAGGCCGGGTCCTTCCCGTTCAGGGCGCGCCAGTTGGCCTCGATGTCGCGCCAGGTGATCGGGGTGCCGTCGGACCAGTGGGCCTTCGGGTTGAGCGTCCAGGTGACCACCTGCCGGCCGTCCCGGAGCTCGGCGTGCGCCTCCTGCAGGTAGGCCGGGTTGGCGGTCTGGGTGCCGGCCGCGTCCGAGCGGAAGAAGGTCGGCAGCAGCGGCTTGCTGACCATGACGGTCGAGGACTCGCTGCCGTCGGTGTGGATCGGCGACCACTGGCGGGAGAACTGGGCGATCGCCAGGTTCAGGGTGCCGCCCTGGCGCAGCTGGGCCCGGTCGTGCGGGTTGATGTCGACCGAGGTGAGCTTGGGCGACGCGAGGGCGGCCGTCGGGGCCTCGGCGGCGTCCTGACCGGAGGTGCAGGAGCAGAGGGCCAGCGAGAGGGTGAGGGCGGTGAGACCGGCGAGCAGGGCCGTCCCGTGGTGCTGGAGGCGGCGGCGCATCGGCGTGCTCCCCGGGGTGGATGTGGCGGATGGTGTGGCGTCACATCTTGCTGACCGGGACGGGTGTTGTCGAGGGGCGGGCCCGGATGCGGGCCCGCCCCTCGTGCGGTGCGGGTACGGCGGACGCGGACGCGCCGGCCCCCGACCGCGTCAGACCACGAACTTGAAGGTGCGGTCCTTGTCGCCGGTCTTGTCGAGCACCGAGGTGATGCCGTCCGCGACGTCCTGCGGGGTGATCGCGGCGACCTGGCCGTTCTTCTTGACCTTCACCTTGTCGAACGCGGTGCCCAGCTGGGCGGCGAGCGCGTCGAGGTCCCACTTGGGCACGATCTTGCCGGAGGCGTCCGGAACGAGGGTGAGCGCCTTGGCGGCGGTCTTCGGGCCGAAGTCCCAGGACTTGGCGCCGGCCACGACGTGCACCTTGCCCGCGGCGATCTGCTTGCCGAGGGTGTCGGCGGCACCCTGGAGGGCCTGGGTGGAGATCTTCGGCTGGGCGGCCGTGACGGCCAGGGCGATCGGCTGCTCGGGCTTGCCGTCGGCGCGGTCGCGGTAGGCCTGCGCGATCACGTCCAGGGCGCTCGCCGAGTCCACCGCCTGGCCGGCCCGGCCGGGCACGACGATCGGCTCGCCGTTGACGTCGCCGAACTTGACGTAGCCCTCCTGGAGGCCCTGGCCGGAGCCGGCCGCGAGGGTGTCGAGAGCGGCCTTGAGCTTGGCCTTGTCGACCTTGACCTCGGGGGCGACGGTCTTGGTGCCGCCCTTGAGCGACTTGAAGACGTCCAGCGGGTTGTAGCTGTGCTGGGCCAGGCCGTCCACGGTGGCGGTGGTGTCGAAGCTCAGGCCGGCGACCGCCGGGTCGAGGTCCACGGCCTGGTCGCCGATCTTCAGCTTGAGCGGCTGCTGGCCGGCCTTGCCGACCGACTCGTCCAGCTGGTGGATCGCCTGGTCGCGGCTGCTGCCGCCGATCTCGGCGCCGAGCACCACGGTGCCCTTGGGGACGTCGGACTGGTTGAGCATCAGGCCGGTGCCGTACGCGGCGGCGCCGAGGAACAGCACCGCGACGACGCCGTAGACGCCCAGCTTGACCAGCTTCTTGCCGGCCCCGCCGCGCTTGGCCCTGGCCGGGGCGGCGGGCTCGGCCTTCGCCTTGGCGGGGGCCGGAGCGGGGGCCGGGGTGGCCTTGGAGCCCTTGGAGCCCTCGGGCCGGGGGCCGGGTGCCGGGGCCGGCAGCGGGGTGACCGCGGTGGCCTCCGGGTCGCCGGGCTGCGCGGCGGTGCCGGGCGCGCCCGGGAAGAGGGCGCCGGGGCCCGCCGGAGCGGCGGGGACCTCCTGGCCGTGGCCGGGGGCGGCCGGGCGCTGGGCGGCGAACGGGTCGGTGCCGGTCGGGGCCGAGGCGAACAGGCCCGGCTGCGGACGGCCGTCGGCGCCGTGCGGGGCGCCGTTGCGGGGCAGGCCGGGTATCGCGGCGGGCGGT
Organism: Kitasatospora sp. NPDC054795; assembly: GCF_053611565.1. Classification (NCBI taxonomy): domain Bacteria; kingdom Bacillati; phylum Actinomycetota; class Actinomycetes; order Kitasatosporales; family Streptomycetaceae; genus Kitasatospora; species Kitasatospora sp. NPDC054795. The sequence goes on along the minus strand of NZ_JBSHAP010000013.1, from coordinate 78,153 downwards.
GGGGTGTTGTCGCGGATCGGCGCGAAGCCGTCGACGGAGGTGTCCTCCGGGTTCGGCTCGGTGACCGGCCCGGCCTGCGGGTGCGGCGCGGGCGCCTGGTGGCCGTTCGGCTGGAAGCCGTTCTGCGGGCCGGGCTGCTGCGGCCCGCCCGGCCGGTTCTTGCGCTGCTGACGGTTCTGCGGCTGCCCGTTCTGCCGCCCGTTCTGCTGTCCGGGGTTCTGCTGCCCGCCGTTGCGCCGGGGCAGGCCCTGCGCGCCGGCGTCGGGAACGGAGGTGCCGAACGGGTCGGTGACCGGCGCGAACGGGTCGGCGGCCTCGTACACGCCGGGCTCCTCCACCGGGGCCTCGGCGTGGAACGGCGCGACGGGCGCGGCGGCCGGGTTCGGCCGCTTGCCCTGGGCGGGCACCGACCGGCCGTTCGGGGCGTCGTTCCGCGCGCCGTCGGCACGGGCGGGCCGGCCCGCGGCCGGACGGGCACCCTGCGGGTGCGGCTCGGCGCCGCCGGGGGCGACCGGGACCTCCGTGGTGCCCACGGCACCGGCCGGAACGGTCGCCGGAGCCGTGGCCGGCGCGGACTCGGCGGTCGCGGCCTTCTTCTGGCGCGGACGGAACCAGGCGCCGGTGGACTCCGACTCCGAGGTCGCCGGCGGGATCGGCGGGATCTGCCACTCCGGCGGCAGGTTCGGCGGGGCGGCCTGGTGGCCGCCGTCGTCCATCACACCGAGGACGGGCGAGGTCGGCGCGGAGCGGTGCCGCGGGCCGCCCGGTTCGGCGGCGGCGGCCGGGGCGTCATCGCCCGGGCCGTCCTCGTTCTTGACGGTGCTGCGGACGACGACCGGCGGGATCGGACGCGAGCCGGGGATGTTGATCCGGACCCGGGTGGTCAGGGTGGTCTCGGTCTTCGGACCGTCGTCCTCGCCGCCCGACGCGGTGCCCGGTCCGGCGTCGGCCCGGTCGCCGCCGGGGAGCCCCGGCGTGCCGTAGGGCGGGGTGCCCGACGGGTAGGCGTCCGGGCCCGTGCGCCGGGGCGTCGGGTGGGCGTTGTCAGATTCGCGGCTGCTCAATGCTGCTCTGCTCCGGGTTCGCGGGCGGGCCGTGCGGCGCGACCGCGGTTCGTGGTCGCCGGGCCTTGACTGGGGCGGGCGGCGGTCGGGTACGGCGTTCTGCGGGACCACCATACTGGGAAGAACTGAGCGGCGAACGGCTTCGGACAGATCCTGATACGTCCGGTTCCTCCGGTATGAGAGTAAGGCCGTACGCTCCTGACTGCTCGTCGTACGCGGTACGGTACGCCGTGCACGACCCGGGTCAGCGCGGGGGGCCGGGCACCCCGGGGAACCAGCTGGTGCGGGTGGGCAGGGTGGCGCAGATCACGCCCAGCACCGACCCGGCGAACAGCCAGGCCAGCGAGGTGGCGTTGGACCACAGCACGTTGTCGCCCTCGGGCCGGGGCACGATCAGCAGCAGCATCGCCAGGAACCAGCCGGCCGCGGGCGCGCCCGCGCCGAGCCGGGTGCCGGTGACCCGCAGGCCGCCGTAGAAGGTGGCGCCGGTCGCGGCGAGCGCCAACAGGACTCCCACCGGCGGCCACAGGGCCTGCACAAAGGCTCCGCAGACCGACACCGCGGCACCCAGCAGGAAGAACAGGACGTAGGCCACGATCCGGGCGGCACGCGGGGGCCGGGGCTCCGCCAGCCGCTCCTCGCGGGTGCCGAGGACGGCGGCGGCGAGCGTGCGGCGCGGCGGTGTGGCGTCGGACTTGCTCATCGGGTGCCCTCCTCGGCGTGGGCGGCGTCGAGCGGAAGGCCGGCGAACAGGTCGTCCTCCGGCCCGCCCGGCCCGGCCTGGCCGTGCACCAACTGGTAGTACTCGGTGGTGAACAGCGGCTGGGCGAGGTCGTTGGAGAGCGCGAAGAAGGCGCCGTCCACGGTGATCTGGGTGGCGTGGGCGGTCAGCGCGGCGGCCTTGCGCCCCGCGTACGCCGCGCCGTCCAGGACGGTGGTGACCACCTCGTCGTCGACCACGCCGGGGACGTCGGAGGGCTGCGCCACGCCCGGGAAGGACGCCTTGGCGGCGGCCTCGGCGAGCCCGGCCTCGATCACCGAGCGGGGCATCCGGTTCCAGTACACCTTGGCGATCCGCCAGGCCGGGCCCAGCTCCGGCCGGTGCGCCGGGTCGGCGGCCAGCTCGTGGGCGCGCATCGCGACCCGGTGCGCCTGGATGTGGTCCGGGTGCCCGTAGCCGCCGTCCGGGTCGTACGTGACCAGTACCTGCGGGCGCGCCTCGCGGATCACCGCGACCAGGTGGCCGGCCGCCTCCTCGACGTCCGCCCGCCAGAAGCAGCCGGGCACGTCGTTCTCGGGCACGCCCATCATCCCGGAGTCGCGGTAGCGCCCAGGGCCGCCGAGGAAGCGGAAGTCGGTCACGCCGAGGGCGCGCATCGCCTCGGTGAGCTCGCCGATCCGGTGCGCGCCGAGGGTGTCGTCCCGATCGGCCGTCAGGTGGGCCAGCCGCGCGGGGATCACCTCGCCGCCCTCGCCGAGGGTGCAGGTCACCAGCGTGACCCGGGCGCCCTCGGCGGCGTACCGGGCCATGGTGGCGCCGTTGCCGATCGACTCGTCGTCGGGGTGCGCGTGCACCAGGAGGAGGCGGCGGCCGGTAGTCGCGGTCATGGGAGGAAGCCTAGGGCCTGTCGTCGCGCTCCCGTCGTCCGCCCGGACGGCGGGCGGGGCGGGCGCGCGGGCGACGACAGGCCCTCGCGGGCCGCGGCGGCGGGGTCAGAGCCTCAGGCCGTTGATCATTCCGGCGAGGTTGCTGGTGACCTGGCTGATCGACGGGGCGATCGAGCTGGAGGCCAGGTAGAAGCCGAGCAGCGCGCAGACGATCGCGTGCGCCAGCTTCAGGCCGGACCGGCGGATCAGGATCACCACGATGACCAGCATCAGCACGGCGGCGGAGATGTTCATGGCCATGTCGGCTCACACCCCTTCTCGGGCACGCCGCCCGGGGAGAGCGGCGAGGGACGGTGCGGGACTGGGGGCTGCGGGTGACCGCGGTCCGGGACGGGGCCGGGCGTTCACTCGCGCGACAAGTCATACCCGATGAGTGAGGGTGTCATTACCCTCGGTGAGTCCGCGCGCGCCGGGGCATCGCGGCATCCGAGGGGCGCGTGGGCCGGTCGGAGGCGGTTTGGACCTCTTTGGGGCGTACTTGTCGACGATGCTCCGAACGAGTGATCAACTCACGCCCGGGGGCGGTGGTCCGTCGTCATAAGGTCTGGTGCCATGACCTCCCACACCTCTGCCGACACCTTCCCGAGGCAGTACGCGCGGACCCTGCGCTACACCGTCGGCGCGCCCCGCTCCTTCTCCGTCGCGCCGGACGGCTCGCGGGTCGTCTTCCTCCGCTCGCGATCCGGCCGCGACCGGGCCAACCTGCTCTGGACCCTCGACACCGCCACCGGCGAGGAGCGGGTCGCCGCCGACCCGGCCGCGCTGCTCGGCGGCGGCGAGGAGGACCTCTCGCCGGCCGAGAGGGCCCGCCGCGAGCGCAGCCGCGAGGGCTCGGCCGGCATCGTCGGCTACGCCCTGGACACGGCCGGGAAGCTGGCCGCCTTCGCCCTCTCCGGCCGCCTGTTCACCGCCGACCTGGCCACCGGCGCCACCGCCGAACTGCCCGCCGAGGGGCCGCTGCTGGACCCGCGCCCGTCCCCGGACGGCGCCTACGTCGCGTACGCCAACACCGCCGGCGAGCTGCGGCTGACCCGCACCGACGGCGGCGGCGACCGGGTGCTCGCCGAGCCGGACGGCCCGAACGTCACCTGGGGCCAGGCCGAGTTCATCGCGCAGGAGGAGATGGACCGCGACCGCGGCTTCTGGTGGTCCCCGGCGGGCGACCGGCTGCTGGTCGAGCGCGCCGACGACAGCCCGGTGCGCCGCTGGTGGATCGCCGACCCGGCGAACCCGGACCGTGAGCCCGCCGAGGTCGCCTACCCGGCGGCCGGCGGCGCCAACGCCGAGGTCGGGCTCTGGCTGCTCGACCTGCACGGCGGGCGCACCGAGGTGGTCTGGGACCGCGAGGCCTACCCGTACCTGGGCCGGGTGCACTGGTCGAAGGGCGGCGTGCCGCTGCTCCTGGTCCAGACCCGCGACCAGCGCGGCCAGCGGATCCTCGGCCTGGACGCCGCCACCGGCGCCACCGAGGTGCTGCACGAGGAGAAGGACGGCGTCTGGCTGGAGCTGTTCCCGGGCGCGCCGGCCTGGACCCCGGACGGCAAGCTGGTCCGGATCTCCGACGAGGGAGGCGTGCGGGCGCTGGTGATCGGCGACCGCGCCGTGACCGGGGCCGACCTGCACGTCCGCTCGGTCGTCGCGGTCACCGAGCGGGAGGTGTTCTTCGGCGCCGCCGGCGGCGCCGAGGAGACCGACCCCGAGCCGGGCTGGATCGGCGTCGGCCGGATCAGCCACGACGGCACGCGACTGGGCTGGGAGTCCGCCAACGGGCGGCCGTTCACCTCCGTCACCAGCGCGGTGCACGGCGGCGGGATCACCGTCCGGGCCACCGCCGAGCCGGACCTGCCCGGCACCCTGGTCCAGGTCGCCCGGGACCTGCCCGAGGGCCTGGCGGTCGACGACGTCGCCACCATCGCCTCGTACGCCGAGACCCCGGTCATCACCGCCCGCCCGGTCTTCCGCTTCGCGGGCGAGCGCCGCATCCCGGCCGCCGTCTTCCTGCCCACCGGCTACGACCGGGAGCGGGACGGCCTGCTGCCCGTCCTGATGGACCCGTACGGCGGCCCGCACGGCCAGCGCGTCGTCCAGGCGCACAACCCGCACCTCAACTCGCAGTGGTTCGCCGACCAGGGCTTCGCGGTGGTCGTCGCCGACGGGCGCGGCACGCCCGGGCGCGGGCCGGCCTGGGAGAAGTCGATCGCCTTCGACTTCGCCGGGGCCACCCTGGACGACCAGGTGGAGGCGCTGCAGGGGCTCGCCGGGGAGTTCCCGCTGGACCTCGACCGGGTCGCCGTCCGCGGCTGGTCGTACGGCGGCTACCTCTCCGCGCTCGCCGTGCTGCGCCGCCCGGACGTCTTCCACGCGGCGGTGGCCGGGGCGCCGGTGACCGACTGGGAGCTGTACGACACCCACTACACCGAGCGCTACCTGGGAGACCCGGCCGAGCGGCCCGAGGTGTACGCCGCCAACTCGCTGAGCGGGTACGCGGCGGGCCTGGAGCGCCCGCTGATGATCATCCACGGGCTGGCGGACGACAACGTGGTGGCCGCGCACACCCTGCGGCTGTCCTCGGCGCTGCTCGCCGCCGGGCGCCCGCACACCGTGCTGCCGCTGTCCGGCGTCACCCACATGACCCCGCAGGAGGAGGTCGCGGAGAACCTGCTGCTGCTCCAGGTCGACTTCGTGAAGCGCTCGCTGGGGGCGTGACACCCGTCCGACCAGCGCTTTCGGCGGCCGGTGCCCCTGACGGGGGTACCGGCCGCCGGCATGACATCCGTCATGCCGAAGGCACGACGGCGCACACTGCCGCCGCCACCCGCCCGCGCGGGACTCTGAGGTGGTGCGAACAGCACCCGACCGTGACACCACGGGCGCGACACCATCAGAGGACAGGAGCCGGGCGATGGGTACCGAGGTGGCCGCCTTCCGCGGCGTGGGCAAGAGCTTCGGGCGGGTGCGCGCCGTGGACGGACTCGACCTCGTGCTGAGGCCGGGAGAGACCGTCGCCCTGCTCGGACCGAACGGCGCCGGGAAGTCCACCAGCCTGGACCTGCTGCTCGGCCTGCGCGAGCCCGACCGGGGCAGCGTGACCCTGTTCGGCGGCACCCCGCGGGCGGCGATCGAGGCCGGCCGGGTCGGCGCGATGCTGCAGAGCGGCGGGCTGATGACCGACGTCAAGGTGCGCGAGCTGGTGCGGCTCGCCTGCGACGTGCACCCGCGCGGCCGGTCGGTCACGGAGGTGCTGACCGACGCCGGGATCACCGAGCTGGCGGAGCGGCGGGTCGACAAACTGTCCGGCGGCCAGGAGCAGCGGGTCCGCTTCGCCCTGGCCATCGCCGGCGACAACGACCTGATCGTGCTGGACGAGCCGACCACCGGCATGGACGTCAGCGTGCGGCAGTCGTTCTGGGCGAGCATGCGCGCGCAGGCCGACGCCGGGCGCACGGTGCTGTTCGCCACCCACTACCTGGAGGAGGCCGACTCGATCGCCGACCGCGTCCTGGTGCTGCACCGGGGCCGACTGATCGCCGACGGCAGCTCGGCGGAGATCAAGGCGCGGGCCGGCGCCCGCCGGGTCGCCTTCGAACTCCACGACGCGGACGGCGGGTTCGAGGAGTCCGTGCTGCGCACCCTGCCGGGCGTGCAGTCGCTGGACGTCACCGCGAGGGTCCCGGGGGTGCGGACGGTACGGATCCGGACCGCGGACGCCGACGCCACCGTGGCCGGGATCTACCGGGCGGGGCTGTACCCGCGCGGGCTGGAGGTCGCCGGCGTGGGCCTGGAGCAGGCCTTCCTGACCATCACCGGCGAGCTGGACCGCGAGGACGGCGCCGGCCGCGAGAGCACCGAGAAGGAGACCGTGCGATGACCACCCTGATCCGGCTGGAGATCCTGCGGACCCTCCGCAACCGGCGCTACCTGCTCTTCACCGTCGCCTACCCGGCGCTGATGTACTTCTTCTTCATCAACGCCTACGGCTCCACCCAGCTCGCCGGGGGCCTGCCGGTGAAGACCTACTTCATGGTCTCGATGGCCACCTTCGGCGCGGTCGGCGCGGTGCTGACCGGAAGCGCGCAGCGGATCTCGCTGGAGCGCAAGAGCGGCTGGGTGCGCCAGCTGCGGCTGACCGCGCTGCCCGGCCGGGCGTACACCGTCGGCAAGATCGCGGCGACCGCCGTCACCACGCTGCCGGCGATCCTGGTGGTCTTCGCGGTCGGCGCGAGCCAGGGCGTCTCGCTGAGCGCGCCGCAGTGGCTCGGGCTGGCGGCTGCGCTCTGGCTGGGCAGCTTCGTCTTCGCCGCGCTCGGGGTGGCGCTCGGGTACGCGGCGGCGCCGGACGCGGTGCAGCCGATCGTGATGATCACCTACATGGCGATGGCCCTGCTCGGCGGCACCTGGTTCCCGGTGAGCGGCTCGCTGGAGAAGTTCGCCCGCTTCAACCCGGTGTACCTGTACAACCAGCTGGCCGACTTCACCCGGCCCGGGCACTCCCTGGACACCGGCGCGGTCGCCGGGCTGGCCGCCTTCCTCGTGGTGTTCGGCGCCGCCGCGGCGGCCCTGTACCGCCGCGACAGCCGCCAGGCATGATGATCGACATGAGTGACGCGCGCCAGGCCCACCGCCCCGACGAACCGCCGGAGGTGGGCGTGGCGCGCGCCTCCTTCATGAACGTGCCCGGTTCCCCGGTGGAGAGCAGGCGCCAGCTGCTGGTCAAGGTCGCCTGGATGATGCTGTGGATGCTCTACCTCGCCTACCCGGCGGGCGACCTGCTGAACGGCGGCCACACCACGGCCGGGACGGTGCTCGGCTGGTGCTGCCTGGCCGGGTTCGTGGTCGCCTACGTGCTGCTGGTGGTCTTCCGCTCGCAGGCCGGGATGCGGCCGCGGGCCTGCCTGGTGATCGTCACGACGATGGTCGGGCTCGCCGTCGCCGCCCCTGTCGGCCTCGGAGCCGCGTTCCTGACACTGTTCATCTACGCCTCGGTGTGCGTCGCGATCATCGTGCCGACCCACTACGCGCTGCGTGCCCTGGTCGCCATGGCCGTGCTCACCGCCGCCGTCGGGACGGGCATCGGGGCCGGCGTCGGCAACGTCTCCACCTTCGCGCTCAGCGCCTTCCTCTCCGGCGTCGCGATGACCGGTCTGCAGCGGCTGGTCGCCACCATGAAGGAGCTGCGCGATGCCCGGGCCGCGGTCGCCCACCTGGCGGCCTCCGAGGAGCGGCTGCGGCTGGCGCGCGACCTGCACGACCTGCTCGGGCACTCGCTGTCGCTGATCACCCTGAAGAGCGAGCTGGCCGGGCGGTTCATGGACGCCGGCAAGGACGAGGCGGCGCGGGCGCAGGTCGCCGACATCGAGCAGGTCGCCCGGCAGTCGCTGATCGACGTCCGGGAGGCGGTGACCGGTTTCCGCCGGCCGACCCTGCCGGTCGAACTGGCCGCCGCCCGTACCGCGCTGGCCGCCGCGCAGGTCCGGCTGGAGGCCGCGCCGGAGCTGGTGGACGCCTGGCCGTCGCTGGCCGACGAGGAGGCCGGGGCGCTGGCCTGGGCGCTGCGCGAGGCCGTCACCAACGTGGTCCGGCACGGCGAGGGCGCCACCGTCTGCACGGTGACGGCGGACGAGAGCTGGGAGGCGAGCGGCGAGCGCTACGCCGTCCTGGAGATCACCGACAACGGGCGCGGGCCGGGCAAGTCCCAGCCGGGCAACGGCCTGTCCGGGCTGGAGGAGCGGCTGGCCCTGGTCGGCGGGCGCCTGGAGACCGGGCCGGGGGAGCGGGGGAGGGGCTTTCGGCTGCGGGCCTCGGTGCCGCTGCGGACGGTGTCCGCGGCCTCGGCCCAGGCACGCCCCGCACCCTAGGAGTCCCGTCCGGCCGACGGCAGTTCCAGCACGAAGCGGGCGCCGTGCGGGGCGTGGGCGACCCGCAGGGTGCCGCCGTGCCGGGTCGCGATGTCCGCCGAGATGGCCAGGCCCAGGCCGCTGCCGCCGGCGTCCCGGCTGCGGGCCTCGTCGAGCCGGGTGAACGGCTCGAAGATCCGCTCGCGGTCCTCCGGCGGCACGCCCGGGCCGTCGTCCCGGACCTCCAGGACACAGCCGTGCACGGTGTGCCGCACGGACAGCACCACCTCGGCGGCCGCGTGCCGCTGGGCGTTGTCCAGCAGGTTGCGCACCAGCCGGTGCAGCCGGATGCGGCTGCCGCGCACCAGCACCGCTTCGGGCGCGTCCACCAGCAGGGCGAGCCGGGCGCCGACGACCGGGCGGTACTGGTCGGCGAGTTCGCGCAGCACGGCGGACAGGTCGACGTCGGTGAGCCGGCCGGCCGATGCCGGGTGCGAGTCCCGGGCCAGGAACAGCAGGTCCTCGGTGAGCTGCTGGAGCCGCTCGACCGAGGTGAGCGCCTCCCGGGTGGTGGCCGGCCAGTCGGTGCGCTCGGGGTGCGCCAGCGACACCTCCAGATTGGTGCGCAGCGCGGCGATCGGGCTGCGCAGCTCGTGCGAGGCGTCCGCGACGAAGCGCTGCTGCTGCACGGCGGAACGCTCCAGCCGGTCCAGCGTGGCGTTGGTGGTCCGGGCCATCCGGGTGAGCTCGTCGCCGGCGCGCGGCACCGGGACGCGGCGGTCCAGCCGGTGCTCGCCGATCTCGGCCAGCCCGGCGCGGATCGCCTCCACCGGGCGCAGCGCCCGGCTGGTCGCCGCCCAGGCCACCAGCGCGACCAGCAGCGCGGCGGCCGGCACGCCCAGCTGCAGTACCGGGTCGATGGTGTGCAGCGAGGCCTCGGCGGCGAACGGGGTGACCAGCACGTACACCGTGAACGGGCCGGCCATCGGTTTCGTCTGGTCGCCGTCCTTGCGCAGCAGGGGGCTCCAGCTGCCCATCGCGGTGAAGGTGCGTCCCGAGTAGCGGTTGGCCGCGGCCGTGCCCGCGGCGCCGATGGTGATCCGCTGGACGGACTGCCAGTCGTCCCGGGCCAGGTGCGGCACGGAGGCGGGCGGGGGCCCGACCAGGTGCTGGGTGGTCAGCGTGCCGCCCATGAACAGCACCTGGCCGTCGCCGCCCAGCACCACGTACGGCAGCCTCCAGTTGTCCACCAGCTGCTGGCCGAGCTTGTAGCCGTTGCTGAGATCGTGGGACTGCGACGTGGCCTCCGCCCGGGCGGCCTCCAACTGGGCGTCGTACAGGTGGCCGCGCAGCCACCAGGCGCCGCCGCCGAGCAGCAGCAGCGCGGTCAGTCCGGCCGCCAGCGAGGTGCGCAGGCGGGTGGAGAGGCGGCTCAGCACGGTGCGGTCTCCAGTCGGTAGCCGGCGCCGCGCACCGTGGTGATCGAGCGGACGCCGAACGGGGTGTCCACCTTGCGGCGCAGCATGCTGACGTACACCTCGACGATGGACTCCTCGCCGTCGAAGGCGATGTCCCACACCTCGTCGACGATCCGGCGCTTGGAGAGCACCTCACCGGGATGCTCGGCCAGGCAGCGCAGGACGGCGAACTCCCGCTCGGTGAGGGTGATCTCGGAGCCGCCCCGGCCGCAGCGGCGGCCCGCCGGGTCCAGCCAGAGGTCGCCGACCCGCAGCAGCGGGCCCGGGGTCTGGCTGCGGCGGAGCAGGGCGCGCAGCCGGGCCAGGAAGACCAGGTAGGAGAACGGCTTGGTGAGGTAGTCGTCGGCGCCGGTGTCCAGGCCCTCGGCCTCGTCGTACTCGCCGTCCTTGGCGGTCAGCATCAGGATCGGGGTGGTGACGCCGCCGACGCGCAGCGCCTCGCACACCTTGTAGCCGTTCAGGCCGGGCAGCATGATGTCGAGCACGATCGCCCGGTAGGCGTGCCGCTGGGCCAGCCGCAGGCCGGTGAGACCGTCCGGGGCGAGGTCGACGGTGTAGCCCTCCGCCTCCAGACCGCGCCGTACGGCCGCCGCGACCTGGGCGTCGTCCTCCACCACCAGAATCTCCATGCGGATCAGGATGCCATCGGCGCCGGATCCGTTCCTTAAGTCGCCTTCAGCTTTCTCAGCCTCGCTTCAGGGGAGCCGGAGCATGCTCTCGCCGTCTTCGCCGATCCGTCCGGGTCGGCGCTGCTCGGAGCGGGAGGGACCGGCGGATGAGTGTTCTGGAGGGCCCCGCGGTGCCCGTCCGGCACCGCAGGCCGCGCCGTGCGCTCCCGCCCGGCCTGGTGATGGCGGCCGGGACGGTGGTCTCCCGGGTCACCGGCTTCGTCCGCTCGGCGCTGCTGGTGGCGGTCCTCGGCTCGGGGCTGCTCGCGGACGGGTACAACGTGGCCAACACGGTGCCCAACATCCTGTTCGTGCTGCTGATCGGCGGTGCGCTGAACACCGCGCTGGTGCCCCATCTGGTGCGCGCCGCCAAGGAGTCGGCGGACGGCGGGGCGGCGCACGTCGACCGGCTGGTGACAGTGCTGGTGGTCGCCCTGCTGGTGCTGACGGCGGTCGTGGTGCCCGGCGCGCCGTACCTGGTGCGGGCCTACACCTCGTACGACGGTGCCCAGTTGGACCGGACGGTGCTGCTGGCGTACCTGTGCCTGCCGCAGGTGTTCTTCTACGGGCTGTTCACGGTGCTCGGCCAACTCCTCAACGCCCGGCGGCGGTTCGCGCCGATGGCGTGGGCGCCGGTGCTCAACAACCTGGTGGTGATCGGGGTGTTCGGCGCCTTCGTCGGCCACCGCTCCTTCGACGAGCGGGACCTGACCGTGCTCGGGGCCGGGACGACGGCCGGCGTGGTGGCCCAGGGTCTGGTGCTGCTGCCCTGCCTGCGGGCGGCCGGGGTGCGGCTGCGGCCGCGCTGGGACTGGCGGCGGGCGGGGCTCGGCGAGCCGCTGCGCGCCGCCGGGTGGACGCTGCTGCTGGTGCTCGCCGACCAGGCGGGCTACTGGGTGGTCACCAGGCTGTCGACCTCGGTCGGCGCGCAGGCCGCCGCGGCCGGGCTGCCGGGCGTCGGGTACACCGCCTACAGCAGCGCGTACCTGCTGTGGATCGTGCCGCACGGGGTCGTCACGGTGTCGTTGGTGACGGCGGCGGTGCCCGCGCTCAGCGCGTCCGCCGGCTCCCCGCGAGCCGTGCGGGCGCTGCTCGCCCGGACCGTGCGCACCATCGCGGTGGTCACCGTCCCGGCGGCCTGCGGGTTCGCGGTCCTCGCGCCGCAGCTGTGCGCGCTCGCCTTCGGGCACGGGAGCACCGACCCCGCCGACGTCCAGGCCATCGCCGGAATGCTGACCGCCTTCGCGCCCGGCCTGGTCCTCTACTCGGCCTCGTACGCGCTGACCCGCGCCTTCTACGCCCTGGGCGACAGCCGCACGCCCTTCCTGCTCAACCTGCTGCCGGTCGCCGCCACGGCCCTGGGGGCGGTGCTCTGCCACCGGCTGCTGCCGCTGCGCTGGGCCGTCACCGGGATGGCCGGCTGCTACGGGGGCTCGTTCCTGCTGACCGTCCTGGGCGCCTCCCTGCTGCTGCGGCGACGCCTCGGCCCGGTGCGGGTCCTGGGCGACCACGCCAGGCTGCTGCTCGCCGCCCTCCCGGCCGCCACCGCGGCCTGGTGGACGGCGCGGTACGGCCTGGCGCCGGCCGCCGCCACCCTCGCCGTCGGCTACCTCCTGCTCGCCCGCCTCCTGCGGGTCGACGAACTGTCGGCCCTCACCACACGATTGCGCAGATGCCCATGACTCTCCTTCCCACCGATGTCGCCCGTGTCCTCGACGTCCTCCTCCCGGAGGGCCACCCCCTGCGCGCCCAGGTCCCGCACCTGCGCGTGGAGTCCCGCTGCCGGTGCGGCTGCAGCACGGCCCTCTTCGCCGGCGTCGCGGACGGCGCCCGTTCGGACGTGGTGGCCGAGGCGGCGATCGGCTCCGACGGAGAGATCCTGCTCTTCGCCGAGGACGGCCGGCTCTCCTGGCTGGAGGTCTGCTCCTGGAGCGATCCCAAACTCACCCTCGCCGACGCGGCCCGCTTCCTGCGCGGGGAACCCGGGCGGCCGGGGTGAGCGTCCTTTCGGACATGCCCACCGTTCTCGTGCTCGGCTTCGACCCGCACACCGTCCCCGGCACGGACGGCGACGCCGTGCGGGCCCTCCTCGACGCCGAACTCGCCCGCTTCGCCGAGCAGGGCATCGACGCCGCCGTCGCCCTGGTGGCGCCCGACGACACCGCCGAACCCGCCGTCGTCGCGGCCCTCGCCGGGCGGGGGTGGGACGTCGTCGTCATCGGCGGCGGCATCCGCAAGCCCGAGCCGGCCCTGCCCTTCTTCGAACTCGTCGTCAACCTCGTCCGCCGCCAAGCCCCGCAGGCCGCCATCGCCTTCAACACCAGCCCCGCCGCCTGCTTGGTGCCGGCCGGGGGCTGGCTGGCGTGGGGGGCGGCGGGCCGGGCGGCCCCCCCGCTCCACCCGGCTCCCGTACTTCCCCTCGGCGCGGCACGGGCCCTTCGGCCGTTCGCCCTGCTCACCGTCGCCCTGCCCGTCGGACTGCCGGGTCCGCCCGCCGGCGTGCCTCAGCCGAGGTCGGCCAGGTCGCGGCGGTAGGCGAGGGCGGGGCGGTCGCCGAGGAGGAACTCGTGCCGGAACGCGAAGCCGTTCCGGGCGAGGACTGTCCGCGAGGCGGGGTTGTCGCGGGTGGTGACGGCGGTGAGGAAGCGCAGTCCGTACCCGGCGGCGGCGAGCCGGCACGCCTCGGCGACGGCGGCGATGGCGACGCCGCGGCCGGCGGCGGACTCGGCCACCCGGTAGCCGATCTCGGCGCCGCCGTCGGCGAGGTCGACGAGGTTGACGCGGCCGACCAGCTCGCCGGCCGCGTCGCGGACGACGTGGAACCGGCAGGTGCCCGCGGCCTGTTCGGCGAGGAGGGCGGCGTGTCGGTCCGCGAACCCGGTGAAGTAGTCGTCACCGCGGTCCGGGATGCTGCGGGCGAAGTGGGCGCGGTTGACGCGTTCGAAGCCGAGCAGCTCCTCGGCGTGGTCGGGGTGCAGCGGTTCCAGGGTGATCATCCCGACAGTCTGGCCCGGAGGGCCTCGGTGAACCACTCGAATACGTCCCGCAGGTTCTCCGGCACCGGCCAGCCGTTGACGGTCGCCATCAGCTGCCAGTAGCGCTCGGCCCGGGGGTCGTCGGCCGTTCCGAGGCGGTCGAGCAGCCACCGCCGCAGCGCGGTGTCGTCCGGGCGGCCGAAGGCCTCGGCGTAGGCGGCGGCGAGGGCGGCGACGACGGGGTCGGCCTCGGGGGAGGCGGGGGCGACGCCGGCCGCCAGCGCGGTCCGGACCAGGGAGGTCACCGTCCCGGTGAGCTCGACGTGCAGGCCGGTGCGGTCCCCGTCGGCGCGCTCGGCGGCCTGGTGCTCGGCCATCCGGCGCACCGCCGCGCGGAAGTCCGGGTCCTGGACGAGTTCGCCCAGTTCCACCCAGGCCTCGACCTGCTCCGCCCGCGGCTCGTCGGGCAGTTCGGGCATGGCCGAGCGCATCATGGCGACGAACTCCGGGTTGGCGTCCAGGCCGCCGAAGACCTCGTCGACGAAGTCGTGGATCAGACGCCGGCGTTCGGCGTCGGAGAGCGCGGCGAGCTTGTGCATGAGTCTCATCTCCTCGGGTGTGGAACCGCGTTGGGCGACGGCGAGCAGTACCGCCCGGCGCAGCCGGAGGGTGCGGATCTGCACCTCCAGCGCCTCGGCGTGCGCGGCGGCGACCTCCCGCAGCGGGGCCTCCCGCTCCAGCACCCGGCGGATCGCGGGCAGGTCGAGCCCGAGTTCGCGCAGGGTGCGGACGAGGTCCAGCCGGGCGAGCGCGTGGACGTCGTACCGCCGGTAGCCGGCCGCGGTGCGGCCGGTGGGCGGCACCAGGCCGGTGTCGGCGTAGAACCGGATGGCCTTGACGGTGAGTCCGGTGCGCCGGGCGAGCTCGCCGATCGAGTAGAGCGTGTCGCTGCCGTCCATGGACCTCACTCTGGACCCTCCCCTTACCGGAGACACAAGCCCGTCGCCGTCGCCGGACACGCCCTAAGGTCGTGGCCATGAACGACACTGACAACGGGGCCTCGATCCGCGTGCTGCTCGCCGAGGACCAGGGGATGGTCCGGGAGGCGCTGGCCGCGCTGCTCGGGCTGGAGGGGGACATCGACGTCGTCGCGCAGGTCGGCCGCGGGGACGAGGTGGTGGCGGCGGTGCTCGCGAACGACGTGCAGGTCGCCGTGCTGGACATCGAGATGCCGGGGATGACGGGCATCGAGGCGGCCGCCGAGCTGCGCGACCGGGCGCCCGGGACGAAGGTGGTCATCGCGACGACCTTCGGCCGGCCCGGCTACCTGCGCCGGGCGATGGAGTCGGGCGCGGACGCCTTCCTGGTGAAGGACGCGCCGGCCTCCGAGCTGGCGGAGGCGATCCGCCGGGTGCTGCGCGGCGAGCGGGTGATCGACCCGGTGCTGGCCGCCGCCGCGCTGGCGGAGGGCGCCAACCCGCTGACCCCGCGCGAGCGGGACGTACTGGGCGCGGCCGCCGACGGCGCGGTGAACGCGGACATCGCCCGGCGGCTGCACCTGTCCGAGGGGACGGTGCGCAACTACCTGTCGATGGCGATCCAGAAGACCGGGGCCCGCAACCGTACCGAGGCGGTGCGGATCGCCCGCGAGAAGGGCTGGCTGTAGGCGGGCGGGTCAGTTGAGCCGGTGCCGGGCCGCCCGGGCCTCCTGGCGGACCTTGGCGGCGGTGTCCGGGTCGAAGGTGTCCA
Organism: Kitasatospora sp. NPDC054795; assembly: GCF_053611565.1. Taxonomy (NCBI): domain Bacteria; kingdom Bacillati; phylum Actinomycetota; class Actinomycetes; order Kitasatosporales; family Streptomycetaceae; genus Kitasatospora; species Kitasatospora sp. NPDC054795. The sequence continues at coordinate 62,717 of NZ_JBSHAP010000013.1, read as the reverse complement.
GGATCTGCGCGTAGGCGTCCATCTCCGCCGATCCGCCGAGGAAGTCCCCGGTGCGGACGAGGAGTTCGGCCCGTTCCAGGCGCAGCTGGGCCGGGTGCCGGGGCAGCAGCAGGGAGAGTTCGGTGGCCCACAGCTGGGTGCGGGCGTGCTCGGGGCGTTCGGCGGCCCAGACCCGGATGTTGCCGAGCACCCGCAGCACGATCTCCAGCGGCTGGGCCGGGGTGAGCAGGGCGGGGGTGAACTCCTGCCCGGCGGCGGCGACCAGCCGTTCGACGTCCTCCGGGTCGAGCAGCCGCCCGCCGTGGAACGGGTCGGCCAGGACGTAGTCCTCGCCGCCCGCCGGGCCGCCCACCGCGACGATGAAGTGGCCGGGCAGCGCGATGCCGTGGACGGTCAGCCCGGCCCGCCGCCCGACCGCCGTCCACACCAGGGAGAGCGTGATCGGCAGTCCGCGCCGCCGCCGCAGCACCTCGGGCAGCAGCGAGGACTCCAGGCGCCGGTAGTCCGACTGCCGTCCGTGGAAGCGCTCCCGTCCGCCGAGCACCGCGGCGAGCAGGGCGGCCGTCTCCTCCGGCCCGGTGGGCGCCCGCTCGGCGACGGCCTGCCGGACGGCTGCCGCGTGCCGCTCCAGCGCGGCCTCGCAGGCGGCGAGCAGTGCGTCCACGCCGGGCGGCTCGCCGGGGTCGCCGGGGTCGGGCACCATGCCGTGCTCGGCGGCGGCGAGCAGGCACAGCAGCACCGGGTCGGGCTGCTCGGCGCGGGCGGCGGTCCGGAAGCGGTCTCTGCTCTGCTCGGTCACGGTGACGGCGACGGCTTTCGTACGGCGGACGGACAAGGCGGCGGACGGACGGTCGGGTGGTCGGTCGGGTGATCGGTCGGACGGTACGGACTGGCGGCTACCCCTGGGGAAGAAGGGCGTAGTGGTAAGTGTGACTGGTCGTGAAGCCGAGTCCGTCATAGAGCGCGATCGCCCCCGCGTTCTCCGCCTCGACCTGGAGGTACCCGCCGCTCGCCCCCTCCTCGGCCGCGCGCGAGGCGAGCACCGCCATGACCGCCGTCGCCAGCCCGGCCCGCCGGGCGTACGGCTGGACCTCGATCGCGCCGAAGCAGGCCCAGTCCCCTTCGGCGACGCAGCGTCCGATCGCCAGCGGGGGCTGCCCGGGGGCGCCCGGCACGGTGGCGAACCAGACGGAGGGCCCGCCGTGCAGCACCTGCCGGGCGGCCTCCTCGACGGCCGGGTCGCCGCTCACCCGCCGGTACACCGACAGCCACCGGTCGTCCGCGGTCCGCGCCAGCCGGACCCTCTCGTGCCCGGTGCCGACCCGGGCGAGCACGGCCAGCGGGGCGGTGCGGACCAGGGTGGGCGCGTACCCGGCGCCCAGCCGGTCGAGTTCGGCGACCAGCGCGGTCGGCGAGCCGGGGGAGATCACCTCGACGTACGCGGGCAGCCCGCGCGCCGCGTACCAGGCGCGGACGGCCGCCAGCGCCTGAGGCAGCGGCAGCCCGGGGTCCCCGAGCGCCTGGACGGAGTTGGCCCGCCGGGTGAACCCGGCCGCGGCGCGCAGCGTCCACTCGCCGAGCGGCTCCTGCTCGACGGCCGGCCAGCCGCGGCCCGCGATCCGCTGCAGTTCGACCGGCGCGGTGACCGGCAACGGGGCCCGCCGAACCGGAAACGGCGGCACGACCTTGCCCGCGACCAGCAGCTTCTCCGGCAAGTGCACCGGATCGCCGGAACGCGGGGCGATCGTCAGCCCATGATCGTCCCACGATGTGAGCACGCCGATCGAATCCCGGAACACCGGCCGGTCGTCCACGAACTCCGCGAGGCGTCGGACCGACACGCGTCGTCCCACGTCAGAGCGATCTATCCGGACCTCCGGACGGTCGCCGACCGGGTTGACCGTCGCCATCTGGCCACCTCCTGTGCATTTGCGGTCTCCGACCCGCGATACTAGGGGCGGGCATCGACGACGCCGCGCTCACCGCGCACGGCAGCAGAACAGAACGGGCCACCAGGCCCTTCCGAGGAGGAACGACAGCGTGACCTACGTCATCGCGCAGCCTTGTGTCGACGTGAAGGACAAGGCGTGCATCGAAGAGTGCCCGGTTGACTGCATCTACGAGGGCGAGCGATCGCTCTACATCCACCCGGATGAGTGTGTCGACTGTGGCGCGTGCGAGCCGGTCTGCCCGGTCGAGGCGATCTTCTACGAGGACGACACTCCGGAGGAGTGGAAGGACTACTACAAGGCGAACGTCGAGTTCTTCGACGACCTGGGTTCGCCCGGTGGCGCCTCGAAGCTCGGCCTGATCGAGCGTGACCACCCGTTCATCGCCGCTCTGCCGCCGCAGAACGCCGACCACTGACGATCGGTGGCAGAACAGCTGTGAGCACCAACAGCACGCGCGCGCCGTTCCCGGGCCACCCGGGGGCGGCGCGTCGCGTTTCGGACAAGCTCCCGGTCTTCCCCTGGGACAAGCTGGAACCGTACAAGGCGACCGCCCTGGCCCACCCAGGCGGGCTCTGCGACTTCTCCGTCGGCACCCCGGTGGACCCGGTCCCCGAGGTCGTCCAGAAGGCGCTGGCCGCGCACACCGACACCCCCGGCTATCCGACCGTCTGGGGTCCGCTGGAGCTGCGCGAGGCGATCGCCGGCTGGCTGCACCGCCGGCTCGGCGCGCGGATCGGCCCGCAGGCCGTGCTGCCGACCGTCGGCTCCAAGGAGCTGGTGGCCTGGCTGCCGACCCAGCTCGGCCTCGGCCCCGGCGACCAGGTCGCCTACCCGCGCCTGGCCTACCCGACCTACGAGGTGGGCGCCCGGCTGTGCGGCGCCGAGCCGGTCGAGTACGACTCGGTGGACGAGCTGGACGGCTCCCGGGTGCGCCTGCTCTGGGTGAACTCGCCGTCCAACCCGACCGGCCGGGTGCTGGGCGCGGACGAGCTGCGCCGTGCCGTCGAGTGGGCCCGGGAGCACCGGGCACTGCTGGTCAGCGACGAGTGCTACCTGGAGCTGGGCTGGGAGGCCGACCCGGTCTCGGTCCTGCACCCGGACGTCTGCGGCGACGGCCACGAGGGCCTGCTGGCCGTGCACTCGCTCTCCAAGCGCTCCAACCTGGCCGGCTACCGCGCCTCCTTCGTGGCGGGCGACCCGGTGGTGGTCAAGGAGCTGCTGGAGGTGCGCAAGCACGGCGGCATGATCGTGCCGGCGCCGGTCCAGGCGGCGACGGTCGCCGCGCTCGCGGACGACGCGCACGTGGCCGAGCAGCGCGAGCGGTACGCGGCCCGGCGCTCGGCCCTGCGGGCGGCGCTGGAGGCGTACGGCTTCCGGATCGAGCACTCCGAGGCGAGCCTCTACCTGTGGGCGACCCAGGACCGCCCGTGCTGGGAGACGGTGGCCGAACTGGCCGGGCTGGGCATCCTGGTGGCGCCCGGCGACTTCTACGGGCCGGCCGGCGACCGCTTCGTGCGGGTCGCGTTCACGGCGACCGACGAGCGGGTCGCCGCGGCCGTGGAGCGGCTGGGCGCGGCGCGCTGACCGCACCCGGACGACCGTACGGCGAAGGGGGCCGGTGTCACGGACACCGGCCCCCTTCGGGGTTCTCCGCGGAGGCGGGGGTTACAGCGGCAGGCCGTTGAGGCCGCCTCCGTTGAGGCTGCCCAGCAGGCCGCCGAGCGGGCCGAGCGCCCCGGTCAGGCCGGACAGCGGGCTGTTCGAGCCGAGGTCGGCACCGCCGAGGCGGTTGGCCGACCCGTGCTCGGCCAGGCCGAGCACGTCGGTGGCGGGCAGGTCGGCCGGCAGGGTCTGCTCGACGGAGCCGAGCGGCAGCGCGCGCTGCACCGCGCCGACGGGCAGGGCGTCGGCGACGGCGGTGCCGCCGGGGACGGCGCCGGTGAGGGTCCCGGCGGCCGGCAGGGTCTGGGTGACCGGGCCCGACGTGAGCCCGTCGAGCGGGCCGGTGCCGGCGGTGGCGCTGCGGGTGGCCGTGCTCCTGCCGGTGACGGCCTCGCCGAGCTTGCCGGCCAGGGCCGAGGTGACCTTCGGGGTGACCGAGGAGAGCCGGCCGGCCGTCGCGGCGGTCTCGTCGACCGGGGCGGTCAGCGAGCCGGCCTTCTCGTTGGCCTCGGGCAGCTGCTGGGCGACGATGTTGCCGGCGGCGTCGGCGGAGGCCGGTACGCCCGCGGCGACGGTGGCCGCACCGGTGGTGCCGGCGGCCTGGCCGAGCTGGTGGGTGGTGTGCTGGAGGGTGGAACCGGTGTCGGTGTTGGTCAGCTGGCCCAGCGGTGCCGCGAGGTCGCTCTTGGGCAGCAGGGCGTCTCCGCCCAGGGCGGACGCGGAGCCGGCGGCGAGCAGCGGGGTCGCTCCGGCGGCCACGACGAGCGCGGCCTGGGCGATCCGGCGCGTGAGGGGGTGAGACATGGGGCTCCTCGAAGGGGTCTGGGTCCGTCCCGTCCGCCCCGGGGCCGGGTGTGGCCGATCGGGCGGACGACGTTGTTACCGCTTGAGAAGCCAGAAGGTTTCGGCCGGTGCAAGGAAGCTTTCTGGCCGATCATCGGATCGTACGACCGCGACAGGGGTGTCCGCCGGGCCCGGTCGGACGTCGCCGAACCGGGCCCGGCCAAGGGCAGTGACGGTTCTCCATCCCGGTTCGCCGGAACGGGGGGTCGGTCCACCGGGGTTGACCGCAATCACCCGACCGGCGGCAACCCGAACACCAGTGCGTCAGCCCTTGTCGGCCGGGGCCAGAGTGACCTGGACGAGCTTGGTCGAGGTGCCCGAGGTCTGGCTCTGCCAGCCGTCCTCGGACTTGGACTTGCGCCAGATCTTCCCGTCGTAGGCGACCGTCGCGATGCCCAGCTGCTGGGCCTGGGCGACCGCCCAGTGGGCGACCTCCCAGCCGCTCGCCCGCTCGGCGACCACCCCGCCGTCCGCCCCCGCGTCCGAGGAGGAGGTCAGCGCGGCGGTGGCCGGGTCCGGGGTCAGCGAGACGGCGTTCTCGGCGCCCTTGATGGTCGAGGTGTAGCCGGTCGCCGGCGTCACCGTGCGGCCGAACTCCCGGCGCACCCGGTCGGACAGCACCTGCGCCCGGTCCGCCGCCGCGGCCGGCGTCGCGGTGGCGCCCGGGGTCGAGCCCGGGGAGGCTGACGCGGAGTCCTCCGGGTCCGGCTTGGCATAGTCGTGCACCACGCAGGAGAACGAGGCGGGCTCCCGGCCGGCCAGCGCCGAGGTGAGCAGGGTCGCCTTGGTCTCGTGCTTGGCGTAGGCCTGCGGGTAGCCGCTCTTCTGCACCGTCTGCGCGGCGTCGGTCAGCGGCATCCGGGTGTAGCCGGGGACCTTGACCAGGCCGTCCAGGAACTTGTTGGTCGCGTACACCGGGTCCGAGATCTGCGCCGGGGTTCCCCAGCCCATCGACGGCCGCTGCTGGAAGAGGCCGATCGAGTCCCGGTCGCCACCCGCCAGGTTGCGCAGCTTGGACTCCTGCATGGCCGTCGCCAGCGAGATCGCGGTGGCCCGGTCCGGCAGCCCGCGCGAGCGCGCCACCGCGGCGATCGTCGCGGCGTTGGCGGCCTGCGGCAGCTCCAGCGTGCCGCTGCCCGCCGCGGTCTTCACCGTGCACTCCTCGGACGCGCCCGGCTTGAAGCCGAACCACCAGATCCCGACCACGGCCAGACCGGCGACCAGGGCCAGGCCGAGCAGCCCGACGATCACCATCAGCAGGGCGCGCAGCGGCCCGCGGCGGCGAGTGGGCTCCTCTTCGTCGCCCAGCTCCTCGCTGCTCCTTCTCCTGGCCACCGTCGCCCCTCTCGCGCCTGCTCCTTGATCCGACACCGTACCCACTCGGACGGGTGTGCGGCGCCTCCCGGTTGCTGTTGCCCGCCCACTCGCCGCCCTCTCACCGTCCCGGCGCCGGCCCCGGGGGCGGCGGCGGCCGGTCCGTGTCACCGGGCGGCCGCACCGGCCCGCACCGGGCCTCGGACTAGGCTGGCGCCCATGAGCAGCCCGAACCCGACGCCCCTGGACCTCACTCTCGACGGCGGCGCGCTGACCGCCCGCCTCGTCGACTTCCCCTCGGTGAGCGGCGACGAGCAGGCGCTCGCCGACGCCGTGGAGGCCGCGCTGCGCGGCTACCCGCACCTCACCGTGGACCGCCACGGCAACAACGTGGTCGCCCGGACGAACCTGGGCCGGGCCGAGCGCGTCGTCCTGGCCGGCCACCTGGACACCGTGCCGATCGCCGACAACCTCCCCTCGTACGTCGAGGGCGACCTGCTCTACGGCTGCGGCACCTCGGACATGAAGTCCGGCGTGGCCGTCCAGCTGCGCCTGGCCGCCACGCTCGCCGAGCCCAACCGCGACCTCACCTTCGTCTTCTACGACTGCGAGGAGGTGGAGGCCCACCGCAACGGCCTGGGCCACCTCGCCAAGGACCACCCGCAGTGGCTGGCGGGCGACTTCGCGGTGCTGATGGAGCCCAGCGGCGGCATGGTCGAGGGCGGCTGCCAGGGCACCCTGCGGGCGCAGGTGCGGCTCACCGGCGTGCGCGCCCACGCGGCCCGCAGCTGGCTCGGCGACAACGCCATCCACCACGCCGCCGAGGTGCTCACCCGGCTCGCGGACTACCGGCCGCGCCGGGTGGAGATCGACGGCCTGGAGTACCGCGAGGGCCTGAACGCGGTGCGGATCGACGGCGGCGTGGCCGGCAACGTGATCCCGGACGAGTGCGTCGTCACGGTCAACTTCCGTTACGCGCCGGACCGCAGCGAGGCCGACGCGGAGAAGCACGTGCGCGAGGTCTTCGACGGCTTCGAGCTCACCGTCACCGACTTCGCCGCGGGCGCCCTGCCCGGACTCGCCCAGCCGGCCGCCCAGGCCTTCCTGGCGGCCACCGGCGGCCAGGCCCGGGCCAAGTTCGGCTGGACCGACGTCGCCCGCTTCAGCGCGCTCGGCGTCCCGGCCGTCAACTACGGCCCCGGGGACCCGAACCTGGCGCACAAGCGCGAGGAGCACTGCTCGCTGAGCGCCATCGCCGAGGTCGAGGAGCGGCTGCGCGCCTGGCTGACGAGCTGAGCCGCGCGCGGCTCAGCTCGTACGATCAGCGGTCGAACGCCATCTTCCGGTTGCTCAACCGACCTTCCCCCGTTGCCTGAAAACGGGGGAAGATCGGCGTAGGGTTTCGTCATGACAGGCACAGGAGACGAGAAGCACTACGGTCACGGTCCCGAGCAGGTCGGGGTGCCGCGGAAGAAGAAGGCCTGGCCCGAGAAGCAGAAGGGCCCGGTGCTGGTGCGCCGGGACCAGGTCGGCACGAGCACCACGGACCAGCGCCTGCTGGACACCACCGGCCCCACCGACTGGCTGCACACCGACCCGTGGCGGGTCCTGCGGATCACCTCCGAGTTCGTCGAGGGCTTCGGCGCCCTCGCCGAACTCCCGCCCGCGATCAGCGTCTTCGGCTCCGCCCGGACCCCGGTCGACTCGCCCGAGTACCAGGCGGGCGTGGAGATCGGCCGGGCCCTCGTCGAGGCCGGCTACGCGGTGATCACCGGCGGCGGCCCGGGCGCGATGGAGGCCGCCAACCGCGGCGCCTCCGAGGCCGGCGGCCTCAGCGTCGGGCTCGGCATCGAGCTGCCCTTCGAGCAGGGCCTCAACGAGTTCGTCGACCTCGGTCTGAACTTCCGCTACTTCTTCGTCCGCAAGACGATGTTCGTGAAGTACGCCCAGGGCTTCGTGGTCCTGCCCGGCGGCCTCGGCACGCTGGACGAGCTGTTCGAGGCGCTCACCCTGGTGCAGACGAAGAAGGTCACCCGCTTCCCGGTGATCCTCTACGGCAGCGCCTACTGGGGGGGCCTCTACGAGTGGCTGAAGAACACCCTGGTCGCGCAGGGCAAGGCGGCCCCGCACGACCTGGAGCTGTTCCACATCACCGACGAGATCGACGAGGTCATGAAGATCCTCGCCGACGCCCGCCGGCCCGCCGGCGAGATCTAGCCCCAGTGCCCCGCCGCCCGGCCCCGTCGGCCGGACCAGCGGGCAGGCCCCGGCCCGGCCGGAGCCTAGGCCAGCCCCCGGCGGGCGACCGCCGGGGCGCGGGTGCCCCGGATCGAGGCGACCATGTCCAGCACCTGGCGGGTCTCCGCGACCTGGTGCACCCGGTAGACCCGCGCGCCCAGCCAGGCCGAGACCGCGGTGGTGGCCAGGGTGCCGAGCAGCCGCTCGTTCACCGGCTTGTCCAGGGTCTCGCCGACGAAGTCCTTGTTGGAGAGCGAGACCAGCACCGGGAAGCCGGTCGCGGTCATCTCCGGCAGCCGCCGGGTGGCCTCCAGCGAGTGCCGGGTGTTCTTGCCGAAGTCGTGCCCCGGGTCGATGACCACCGCGTCCCGCCGCACGCCGAGCTCCACCGCGCGCTCGGCCAGTCCCACGGTCACCCGCAGGATGTCCGCCATCACGTCCTCGTACCCGACCCGGTGCGGCCGGGTGCGGGGTTCGGCGCCGCCCGCGTGGGTGCAGACCAGCCCGGCGTCGTACCGGGCGGCCACCTCGGCGAGCTTCGGGTCCACCCCGCCCCAGGCGTCGTTCAGCAGGTCCGCGCCCACCTCGCAGACCGCCTCGCCGACCTCGTGCCGCCAGGTGTCCACGCTGATGACCGCCTCGGGGTGGCGCTTGCGCAGCTCGGCCACGAAGGGCACGGTGCGCCGCAGTTCCTCCTCGACCGTGACCTCGTCGCCCGGCCCGGCCTTCACCCCGCCGATGTCCAGGATCGCCGCGCCCTCGGCCATCGCCCGGTCCGCGGCGGCGAAGGCGGCCTGGTCGGCGAAGGTCGCGCCCTTGTCGAAGAACGAGTCCGGCGTCCGGTTGACGATCGCCATGATCACCAGCTCGTCGTCACCGAATTCCCGCGGTCCCAGGCGCAGTGCCACCGATGTCTCCTCCACAGCTCCTGCGGGTGCGATGATGGCCCCCGGCCTCACTAAGGGACCATGCTGTCATGATCAGTGTGGTTACCCGCCACCACATAGCGGACCGGCCGGGAGTTCGGGAGGACAGCTCGTGTTCTGGGTGATCGTGGTCGCCATGGCCGTGGTGGTCGGTGGTGCCGCCCTGGTGGCGCTGGGTGGGGGCGGGTCGATGCCGGAGGCGGTACCGGACCGCATCTCCGCGCGACTGCCGCAGGACCGCCCGCTGGGCAAGGCGGACGTGGACGAGCTGCGCCTGCCGATGGCGCTGCGCGGCTACCGGATGGACGAGGTGGACGACGTCCTGGACCGCCTCGGCGCCGAACTCGCCTACCGCGACGCGCGGATCGCCGAGTTGGAGGCCGCCGCCCACCTGCGCGGCGCGGTCGAGGCGACCACCGCCCCCGACCCGGCGGCCGAGCCGCTGCCCGGCCTGGAGGAGTTCGCCCAGGTGGTCGAGCCGGCCGTGGTGCTCGCCAAGCAGCCGGCCGGGGAGCAGACCCCCGAGGACGCGAAGCCGGGGGCCGACAAGTGAACGGGTGCGCATGAGTGGTGAGGTCGAGGGCGCGGTGCTCGGTGCGGACGGGCTGCGCCGCTGCGCCTGGGGCGATTCCACCGACGACTACCGGGTCTACCACGACACCGAGTGGGGCCGTCCGGTGCACGGCGACGACGCGCTGTTCGAGCGGGTCTGCCTGGAGGCCTTCCAGTCCGGCCTGTCCTGGCTGACCATCCTGCGCCGCCGCGAGGGCTTCCGGGCCGCGTTCGCGGGCTTCGAGATCGCCGAGGTCGCCGAGTTCGGCGAGGCGGACAAGGAGCGCCTGCTCGCCGACGCCGGCATCATCCGCAACCGGGCCAAGATCGAGGCGGCGATCGCCAACGCGCGGGTCGCCCGCGATCTGGAGGGCGGCCTGGACGCGCTGATCTGGCGGTTCGCCGCCGAGCCGGACCGGCCGGCCCCCCGCACGCCGAGCGAGGTGCCGGCCGTCACGCCGGAGTCGACGGCGCTGGCGAAGGCGCTGAAGAAGGAGGGCTTCCGCTTCGTCGGCCCGACCACCGCCTACGCCCTGATGCAGGCCTGCGGGCTGGTCGACGACCACCTGGCGGACTGCCACGTCCGCACCGGCGCCAAGGGCTGACCGCCGGCGCGGGGACCCGGTGGTCGGCCCCCGCGCGCCTCAGCGGCCCAGGTACTTCGGCTTCTCCTTGGCGATGAAGGCGCGCACCGCGATCCGGTGGTCCTCGCTGTCGCCCGCCAGTGTCTGCAACTCGTCCTCCTTGTCGAGGAGTTCGTCCAGCGAGTGGGAGGCGCCGTACGCCAGCGACTCCTTGATGGCGCCGTAGGCGACGGTCGGGCCCTCGGCCAGCTCGCGGGCGAAGGCCCGGGCGGTGGCGGCGAGTTCCTCGGCCGGTACCACCTTGGTGGCCAGGCCCAGCTCCATCGCCTCGGCGGCCTTGACCGTCCGGGGGAGCATCAGCAGCTCGGTGGCCCTGGCGTGCCCGACCAGCCGGGGCAGCGTCCAGGAGGCGCCCGAGTCGGCGGTCAGCCCGATCCCGGCGAAGGCGGTGTTGAAGCCGGCCCGGTCGGACAGGAAGCGGAAGTCGCAGGCGAAGGCGAGCGAGGCGCCGGCTCCGGCCGCCACCCCGCCGACCGCGGCGACGGTCGGCTTGCGCATTCCGGCCAGCGCCCGCACCAGCGGGTTGTAGTGCTCGGCGACGGTGCGCAGCGCGCCCTCGCCGGTCTCCTCGGCCCGCTTCAGCAGGGTCAGGTGCTCGTTCAGGTCCTGGCCGACGCAGAAGGCCCGCTCGCCCGCCCCGGTCAGCAGGACGGCCCGCACCGCCGGGTCCGCGGCCGCGGCGGTCACGGCGGTGCGCAGCGCGATCTTGGTGGCGACGTCGAGCGCGTTCATCGCCTCCGGGCGGTTGATGGTGAGGACGGCCAGGCCGCCGTCCAGCTCGTACAGCACGGAATCGGACATGGGTGAGGGCTCCCGGGGTCGTGGCGGTGTCGGTCGTGTGTGTCAGGATGCCGGAGCACACGGGGGCCTGGGGAGTGTGAGGTATCGCACCTTCCGGTGCTGTCCGTGCCGCCGCCACGCCGGGGCTTATGACGCGGTTTGCGGCGGTTGGGGGCGGTCCGGCCGTGGTTGCACCGAGAGTGATGTTGGTCATCAGCCCGTGGCATGCGGGATAATGGCTTCCGATCAATGCGTTCGATACCGGCGGTGGACGGACTGCCGGTGCGTAGCTGAGCGGTTGCAGGAAGGGGAACGAGCATGGCGGCCATGAAGCCGCGGACGGGTGACGGCCCGCTCGAAGTCACCAAAGAGGGGCGGGGCATCATCATGCGCGTTCCGCTCGAAGGCGGCGGACGCCTTGTGGTGGAGCTCACGCCTGACGAGGCCGACGCCCTCGGCGAGGCCCTGAAGAAGGCCTGCGGCTGACCGCAGCAGGTGCTCGCCATCTCCTGGAGATGTGCTGCCGGGCCCGGGTACGACGTCATGTCGGCCCGGGTCCGCACGTTTTCCGGGCCCGGTCCCCGCGGGGCGCCGGGCTCAGCGCTTGATGGCGCAGAGCAGTCCGTCCGACACCGGCAGCAGTGCCGGCAGCAGGGCCTCGCTCTCCCGCACGTCCCGGACCAGGTCCCGGACGGCGCCGGTCTGCGGGTCCTGGAGCTCCGGTTCGGCCAGCCTGCCCTCCTGAAAGACCCCCTCGAAGCAGACCATCCCACCCGGCCGCAGCAGCCGCAGCGCCTCCAGCAGGTACTCGCAGGACTCGACCGGGTCGCCGTCGCAGAACACCAGGTCGTACTGGCCGTCGGCGAGCCGGGGCAGCACCTCCAGGGCCCGGCCCGGTATGAATCGGGAGCGGTTGGCCGCGAACCCGGCCGCCTGGTACGCCTCGCGCGCCAGCTGCTGGCGCACCGGTTCGGAGTCCACCGTGGTGAGCACGCCGTCCGGCCGCATCCCGCGCAGCAGGTAGACCCCTGATACCCCGGTGCCGGTGCCGATCTCGGCGACCGCTTTGGCGTCGAGTGCGGCGGCCAGCAGCCGCAGGCAGGCCCCGCCGCTCGGCCCGATCGCCTTTATCCCGGTCCGCGCGGACTGGGCCCGGGCGTAGGTCAGCACCGCGTCCTCGCTCACGAAGGTGTCGGCGAGGGCCGCACGTGCGGGCCCGAATTCGCTGATGGCTGCCTCTTTCGGAGCGCCGGGCGGCAGCCCGGTGCCGAGGGATGTCGATATTTCCTGGCACAGATTACTGGCCGACCGGGAACCGCGTACGGCGGCGGGCCGTTGTCAGGACGGACCGGGTGCGGAAGGCCTCCCGGGCACTTTTATCCGGGCTTGACGGGTGAGGTGGATATGGTGGTGGCCCTGCTGGGCAGAAGAGCCGACCGAGGAGGTGTGGCCGAGGGCGACGTCCCTGTGCGGCGGCACTCCCGCGGCACCGCGTCGGCCCGTACGCCGAAGCCCGTGATGAACCAGCCTGCGCACTCCGACCTGGACCAGCCCGCGGCCGCTACGCCGACCGCCGGTGCCACCGAGGCCCCCGCCCTCGCGACCTTCACCGAAGGTCCCGACGCGCAGACCTGGACTCCGCCCACCTGGGAGGAGATCGTCGAGGCGCACAGCGCCCGCGTCTACCGGCTCGCCTACCGTCTGACGGGCAACCAGCACGACGCCGAGGACCTCACCCAGGAGGTCTTCGTCCGGGTGTTCCGTTCGCTGTCGACCTACACCCCCGGCACGTTCGAGGGCTGGCTGCACCGGATCACCACCAACCTCTTCCTGGACATGGTCCGCCGCCGCCAGCGCATCCGCTTCGACGCGCTCGGCGAGGACGCGGCGGAGCGGCTCGCCTCCCGCGAGCCCAGCCCGGCCCAGCACTTCAGCGACACCCACTTCGACGCCGACGTCCAGCAGGCGCTGGACACCCTCGCGCCGGAGTTCCGGGCCGCCGTGGTGCTCTGCGACATCGAGGGCCTGTCCTACGAGGAGATCGCCGCCACGCTGGGCGTCAAGCTCGGCACCGTCCGCAGCCGCATCCACCGCGGCCGCTCGCACCTGCGCGCCGCGCTCAAGCACCGCGCCCCCGGCTCGGCCCCCGGCCGTGAGCGCCGCGGCGGCTCGGAGGAGCCGGTGCCGGTCGGCGTCGGCGTGGTCGAGGCCGCGGTCGCGCCCGGTGGGCGCGGACGGAGGCGATCGTGAGCGGAACCAGCCGGTCCGGTTCGGATCGTTCGGATGCGTCCGACCGGTCCCTGACCCGACGGGGCTGGGCCCTGCCGGGCCGTCGCGGAGGCGACGAACCCGGTGAGCCCGTGCTGCCCGCGGTGGCACTGCCCGCGGACACGGCGCTGCATGCGCTTCCCGTCCGCCCCACCGCGCCCGCCGCCGAGGAGCACCACCTGGGCGAGCGACTCTCCGCCTTCCTGGACGGCGAACTCGGCCACGACTCGCGCGACCGCGTCCAGGCCCACCTGGCGACCTGCCCCCAGTGCCTCGCCGAGGCCGACGAGGGCCGCGCCGTCAAGCACATGCTGACCCGCACCGGCACCCCCGGCCCGTCCTCCGCGCTGATGGCCCGCCTGATGGCCGTCGGCAGCCTCCCCGAGGACGCCCCGGCGGGCCGCGGCCGGCCGGCACGCACGGCGCCACCCGGATATGCCGACGCGCCTTCCGGCGCGGGGCGGGCGGGCACATGGACCCAACGGAGGCGGCCGCAGAAA
>NZ_JBSHAP010000013.1:23427-49028 GCF_053611565.1 Kitasatospora sp. NPDC054795 | reverse complement strand
CCCGAGGACGCCCCGGCGGGCCGCGGCCGGCCGGCCGGCCGCGGCCGCCGCGATGATGACGACGACCTGCCCGGTGGCGGGGTCGCGGCCACCGGCACGCTCGGCGGCAGCCGGCTCGACGGCGGCTCCTTCGGCCGCGGTGCCGGGGCCTCCTTCGGCGCGGGCGCGCTCGGCGCCGATGCCCCGCTGCCCGGGGTGGACCCGCGCGCCTTCGGGCGCGGCGCGGTGCTGGGGCCGCTCATGGGCCGGCGCGCGGCCCGTCCCGAGCCCACCGCCGCCCCGGCCCGTCCGCAGCCCTCCGCGGCCGTCGTGCGCCCTCCCGCGCGCGGACGCCGCCTGGTGTTCGCGGCCGCGGGCGCCTTCTCCGTCGCCGCGGTGACGCTCGGCGGCGTCGGCGGGCTCAGCACCCAGGGCGAGGAGCGCCACGGCACCACCGTCAGCCCGCCCGGTGCCGGCACCGGCCGGGGCGGCGGACTCGTCCCGATGAACGCGCAGGTTCCGGTGGACTTCCCGGGCCGCCCGGTCGCCGCGACCCGCGAGGCGACCCCGCCGGGCTATCCGGAGCGCTACCCCGGGGGCGCCGCCGCACTGCGCCAGCAGACTCGCTAGAGCGGCCCTCGACGGACACCGGTGTTCCGGTCCGGACGGCCTCGGCCACCGGCAGGTCTTTACCACGGCTTCATCCCAGCGTGGACCAGGGACTCGCCGGTGGCCATTACCCTGTAGGGACCGTCGTCCGACGAGCTAGGGAGCAAAGGTGTTCAGCGACGTGGGTGGGCTGGAGCTCCTGACGCTTGTCGTGATGGCGATCATCATCTTCGGCCCGGACAAACTGCCGAAGTTGATCCAGGACACCATGGGCTTCATCCGGAAGATCCGTTCCTTCGCCGACAACGCGAAGGAGGACATCCGCAGCGAGCTGGGCCCCGACTTCCAGGACTTCGAGTTCGAGGACCTGAACCCCAAGACCTTCGTCCGCAAGCAGCTCATGGGTGGCCAGGACGACCCGCTGGGCCTCAAGGAGATGAAGGACTCGCTGGACATCCGCTCGGTCCTGGACGACAAGCCCGCGGCGCCGGTCAACGGCCGCAGCGGCAGCGTCAGCTTCGAGAAGTCCGAGCCGGCCGCCGCCTCCACCGGCGCCCCGCTGGCGCCCGGCGAGCGCCCCCCGTTCGACCCCGACGCCACCTGATCACGCCGCGTACGCCGGTCGATCCGCACCGCGTACGGCGCCTCCGGCTCCGCGCCACCGCCCCGCCCGGTCACCGGCTGAGCGGGGCGGTGGCGTGTGCGCCGCTATTGTGCTGATTGTTCCCGCTGAGCCGTCCGTCACAACGCGCCCCGTCGCGTTCCAGGAACGGCCCCGGGGAGCGCCGCGGTGCGCCACCATGGGAGCGCGCCACGGCAGGCAAACGTGTGTTTGAGGAGGCCCGGGGATGGACGCGACGAGTCAGGCGGGAGGGGCGACGGTCACGGCCGGCGGCCCGGTGGTCGGCGGACAGGCCGGCCCGGTGGACCCGCTGGTGCCCTACCTGTCCGCAGACTTCCCCTGGTACGGGCTGGACGAGGGCTGGACCGGCCGTCGCTTCCTGGTGCAGGCCGGCGCCGGCCCCCGCACCGCGGGCAGTGTCGACTACGGCTCGCTCGGCCACGGCGAGGAGCCGGCCCAGCGGTACGAGCCGCGCGACGTGCGGAAGTTCGCCGTCGTGGTCACGGTGGCCCGCCGGGAAAGCCGCCGCAGTGCCGACAACACCGGCACCCTGGAGGCGACCTCCGCCTCCTCCGCGGCCTGGCTGGCCGGCTCCGGCCTGCTCGCCGGGACCTGGCCCGGGCAGCTGGACCGGGCGCTGCGCCAGGACTGGCTGGACCAGCAGAGCAGCCTCGCCTGGGACCTCGCCGACGACCTGGCGGGCCCCGGCTGGTCCACCCTCAGCCTGCCCGTCAACGGGCTGCCGCAGCCCTTCCGCTACCGCGAGTCCGAGTACGGCTGGGTGCTGGCCGGCGAGGCCCCCGGCGTCCTGCTCGGCGCCTACGGCCGCGGCGTCAGCGCCTACGGCATCGGCTTCTCCACCGTTCCGGAGCTGGCCGCCTACACCCGGCCGTAGCGCCCCGGGGCGCGCGACGGTACGACGCAGGGCCGGGTGGTCCGGCCACCCGGCCCTGCGTCGGTCACGGTCTCAGAACTTGTTCCTGGGCGTCAGGCCCAGCGACATGCCGGACAGCCCGCGCTGGCGGCCGCCGAGCTTGCCGGCCACGGCGCGCAGGGCGGCGCCGGCCGGGGAGTCGGGCGCGGCGAGCACGACCGGGCGGCCGTCGTCGCCGCCCTCGCGCAGTCGCACGTCGATCGGGATCGAGCCGAGCACCGGGACGGTCGCGCCGACGGTGCGGGTGAGCGCGTCCGCGACGGTCTGGCCGCCGCCGGTCCCGAAGACGTCGATCATCTCGTCGCAGTGCGGGCACGGCATGCCGGACATGTTCTCGATCACGCCGACGATCTTCTGGTGGGTCTGCACCGCGATGGTGCCGGCCCGCTCGGCCACCTCGGCGGCGGCCATCTGCGGGGTGGTGACGATCAGGATCTCCGCGTTGGGGACCAGCTGGGCCACCGAGATCGCGATGTCGCCGGTGCCGGGCGGCAGGTCCAGCAGCAGCACGTCCAGGTCGCCCCAGTACACGTCGGCGAGGAACTGCTGGAGCGCGCGGTGCAGCATCGGGCCGCGCCAGACCACCGGGGCGTTGCCCGGGGTGAACATGCCGATCGAGATGACCTTCACGCCGTTCGCCTGCGGCGGCATGATCATGTCCTGGACCTGGGTCGGCCGGCCCTCGACGCCCAGCATGCGCGGCACGCTGTGGCCGTAGATGTCGGCGTCCACCACGGCGACCTTCAGACCGTCGGCGGCCATCGCGGCCGCCAGGTTGACGGTCACCGAGGACTTGCCGACGCCGCCCTTGCCGGAGGCGACGGCGTAGACCCTGGTCAGCGTGCCCGGCTTGGCGAACGGGATCTCCCGCTCGGGGGCGCCGCCGCGCAGCAGCTGGGACAGCTCCTTGCGCTGCTCGTCGCTCATCACGTCGAGCTCGACCTCGACGCCGGTCACGCCGGGGACCTTCCCGACCGCCTCGCGCACCCGGGTGACGATGGTGTCGCGCATCGGGCAGCCGGAGACCGTCAGGTAGACCGCGACGCGCACCGCGCCGCCCTCGGCGATCCCGACCGATTTCACCATGCCGATCTCGGTGATCGGGCGGTTGATCTCCGGGTCGTTGACGGTCGCCAGCGCCTGGCGTACGGACTCCTCCGTGACGCCGGCCGCGACCTCTGTCTCGTTGGCCATGCCTTGATGGTACGGCGCCCTTGACTCGCCGGTAGCGTGCCGAGGGTCACAGGGCGTCGGAGGACTCCCGGCGCTCGTCGATCTCCTTGAGCAGGGACTGGAGTTCGGACCGGATGAAGTCCCGCGTGGCCACCTCGCCGAGCCCGTGCCGCAGGGCCGCGACCTCGCGGGTCAGGTACTCGGTGTCGGCGATGTTGCGGTCGCTGCGGGACCGGTCCTGCTCCATGTTGACCCGGTCCCGGTTGTCCTGGCGGTTCTGCGCCAGCAGGATCAGCGGGGCCGCGTACGAGGCCTGCAGGGACAGCGCCAGGGTCAGGAAGATGAACGGGTACTCGTCGAAGCGCACGTTCGCCGGCAGCAGGGTGTTCCACGCTATCCAGACGACGACCACCACCGTCATCCAGACGATGAACCGACCGGTGCCGAGGAAGCGGGCGATCCGCTCGGACAGGACGCCGAAGGCCTCCGGGTCGTAGGAGGGCAGCGAGAGCAGGCCGGGCCGCGCGGTGCGCGGCTGGTCGAGCCGGGCGCGGCCGGTGCCGGTGATCGGCGCGGTGTCCGAGCGCCGGTCCCGGCCGCCCTCGCGGGTGCGCAGCTCGCGCAGCTGACGCAGCTGGCGCAGTTCTCCCTGGAGGCGTCGGCGCGCGGAGTCGTCCGGCCGTCCGCTGCGGTCACCGTCCACCGGTCACCCCTTCGCTCTCGTCGTCGCGGTCCTCGTCGTGGGCGTGCAGCGCGGCGTCGCGCCAGTCGTCCGGCAGCAGGTGGTCCAGCACGTCGTCGACGGTCACCGCGCCGAGCAGGTGGTCCGCGTCGTCCACGACCGGTGCGGCGACCAGGTTGTAGGTCGCCAGGTAGCTGGTGATCAGCGACAGCGGGGTGTCCGGCGGCAGCGGGTCCAGGTCGTCGTCCACCAGCGAGCCGACCAGGACGTACGGGGGTTCGCGCAGCAGCCGCTGGAAGTGCACGGTGCCCAGGTAGCGGCCGGTCGGGGTCTCGTTCGGCGGGCGGCAGACGAAGACCTGCGCGGCCAGCGCGGGCTTGTGGTCGCTGACCCGGACCCGGGCCAGCGCCTCGGCGACCGTCGCGTCCGGCTCCAGCACGACCGGCTCGGTGGTCATCAGACCGCCGGCGGTGTCCTCCTCGTAGGTCAGCAGGCGGCGCACCGGCGCGGCCTCGTCCGGCTCCATCAGCTGGAGCAGCCGCTCGGCCTCGTCGCCGGGCAGCTCGGAGAGCAGGTCGGCGGCGTCGTCCGGGTCCATCGCCTCCAGGACGTCGGCGGCGCGCTCCTCCTGGAGCTTCCCGATGATCTCGACCTGGTCGTCCTCGGGCAGCTCCTCCAGGACGTCGGCCAGCCGCTCGTCGTCGAGGGCGGCGGCGACCTCGGCCCGGCGCTTGGCGGACAGGTGGTGCAGCACGCTGGCGAGGTCGGCGGGGCGCAGCTGCTCGAAGGTGGCGAGCAGGTTGGCCGCGCCCTGGTCCTGTTCGGTCAGCGAGAAGCCGGTGACGTCCTGCCAGTCCAGAGTGAGCCGTTCGCCCTTGCCCTTGCGCAGCCGGCCGGCCCGGCCGAGCTGGACGAAGACCTTGCTGATCTCCCACTCGCGCAGCCGGCTCTGCACCATGCCGACGTCCAGCACGGTGACCTGCTCACCGGTCTTGGACCAGGTGACGGTGCGGTCCAGCAGTTCGGCGAGCACCAGGGTCTCGGACGGGCGCTGCTCGAAGCGGCGCATGTTGATCACGCCGGTGGTGAGCACCTGGCCGGACTCCAGGCTGGTCACCCGGGTCATCGGCAGGAAGATCCGGCGCCGGCCGACCACTTCGACCACCAGGCCGAGCACGCGCGGCGGGCGGCCGCCGAGCCGCAGCGACACGACCACGTCCCGGACCCGCCCGACCTGGTCGCCGTTCGGGTCGAAGACCGCGATGGCGGACAGATGGGAGATGAAGACCCGGGTGCCTGGCCCTGCCATGGACTCCCTCGACTCGCTCGATGCCGTACCGGATGCGCCGGGGGCGCGTCCGCGGCCAAGGCTACCCGCGTGTTCCGGGCCCGGCCGGGAGGCACGGTAGCCGTCGGACGAGTCCCGGGCATGAACCTTTAACGGCGCTTGAACAGCAGTTTGGGCAGGCCGGCCGGGATCGGGCGGCGGGTGGTGGCCGGGGTGGGCACCGGCTGCGCGGCGTGCGAGCCGTCCGGCATCGCCCCGGGGTGCTCGGTGAGCGGGCCGGTCGGCTCCAGCCGCAGCACCCGGCACTCGCGGGCCCAGCGGGTGGTGATGGCGTCGGTGTCGGGCGCGTTCAGCCGCTTGCCCTTGAGTTCCTCGACGGCGCCCAGCCAGGCTTCGCTGTCCGGGGCCGGTTCGACCACCCGGGCGGTCCAGCCGGTCAGTCGGCCGCCCTTGTCCTTGCTGCGGACGGTGACCACGGCCGCGGTGCCGGGCTCCAGGCCGTGCAGCGGCTGCTCGCCGCCCCCGCCGACCACCACGACGGCGCCGTCGTGCCAGGCGTGCCACAGTGGCCGGGCGTGCTCCTGTCCGTCCGCGCGCACCCAGAGCAGGCCGGACTTCTTCGCGGCCTCCTCCAGCAGGGCCCGGTCGAGGAAGTCGTCGGCGGTCGCGGCGGCGGGCGTACGGTCCATGGCGGACAGCGTACGGCCACCGGGGGCCCTCCGGCGGAGCGGTCCGGAGCCGGCCGGACGTCTCAGCCTCCGGGCGACAGTTCCATTGCGCCGCCACGGGCCTTACCGTATGACCGCCCCACCCCCGCGACCAGCAAGGAGCGCCGTGTCCGCCGCCCGGCCCGCGACCGCCCCCTCCGCCGCCCCGACCGCCCCCGCGACCGCGACTGCCGGCCCGGGGCCGGCGCACCCGCTCCCCACCCTCGATCTGCTGCTGCTCGCGGTCTCGATCGGCGGCATCTCGCTGTCCGGTCCGCTGATCAGCGCCACCGCCGCGCCCGCGCTGGCGATCGCCTTCTGGCGCAACGTCATGTCGGTCGGCGTCCTCGGCCCGTACGCGCTGCTGCGCCACCGCGCCGAACTGCGCGGGATCGGCCGGCGGGCACTGCTGCTCGCGGTGGCCGCGGGAGTGCTGCTCGGCGTGCACTTCGCGCTCTGGATGCCCAGCCTGCGGATGACCTCGGTGGCCTCGGCCACCGCCCTGGTCACCACCACCCCGCTGTGGACCATCCTGCTGATGCGGCTGATGGGCGTCCGGGCGCCGCGAGCGGTCTGGACCGGCACGATCGTCGCCTTCGCCGGCGTGCTGGTGCTGACCGGCGTGGACCTCTCGCTCTCCCCGCGCGCGCTGCTCGGCGACGCCCTCGCGCTCGGCGCGGGCCTGGCCGCGGCCGGGTACATGCTGCTGGGCGCCGAGGTCCGCAGGACCGTCAGCACCACCGCCTACACCCTGGTCTGCTACGCCACCACGGCGGCCGTGCTGCTGGGGATCTGCCTGGTGGCCGGAACGCCGCTGGCCGGATGGCCGGCCGGGGTGTGGTGGCAGATCGTGCTGCTGATGGTCGCCGCCCAGCTGCTCGGCCACTCGCTGAGCAACCGCGTGGTGCGCAACCTCGGGCCGTCGATCACCTCCACCGCGATCCTGCTGGAGACCCCGGGCGCGGCGCTGATCGCCGCCCTCTGGCTGGGCCAGTGGCCCCCGGCGGCCGCCTACCCGGCGGTGGTGCTGATCCTGCTCGGCCTGGTCCTGGTCGCCCGCGGTGGGCGGCGCTGACCGTCGGACCGGAGCCGGCCGCGGCGGTCAGAGCCAGCCGTTGCGGCGGAAGCCCCGGTACATCCCGACGCAGATCAGCGCGATCGCGCCGAGCACCATCGGGTAGCCGTACTCGTGGTGCAGCTCGGGCATGTAATCGAAGTTCATGCCGTACACGCCGGTGATCATGGTGGGCACCGCGAAGATCGCCGCCCAGGCGGTGATCTTGCGCATGTCCTCGTTCTGCGCCACCGAGACCTGCGCCAGGTTCGCCTGCAGCAGCGAGTTCAGCAGCTCGTCGAAGCCGTGCACCTGCTCGGCGACCCGGGCCAGGTGGTCGGCGACGTCCCGGAAGTACTTCTGGATGTCCGGGTCGACCAGCCGCTGGAGCGGCTCGGACAGCTGCTGCATCGGGCGCAGCAGTGGCACCACGGCACGCTTGAACTCCAGTACCTCGCGCTTGAGTTGGTAGACCCGGCCGACATCGGCGCTGCGCCCGCCCTTGGCCGAGAAGACGCCGTACTCGATCTCGTCCACGTCGCTCTGGAGCCGCTCGGCGACCAGTAGGTAGTTGTCCACCACGTGGTCGGCGATCGCGTGCAGCACCGCCGCCGGGCCCTTGGAGAGCAGCCCGCTCTCGTCCGCGTCGGCCTCCAGCCGGTGGCGCAGCTCCTGCAGCGAGCCGTGGCCGCCGTGCCGGACGGTGATGACGAAGTCCCGGCCGGCGAAGACCATCAGCTCGCCGGTCTCCACCACCTCGCTGGTGGGCGTGAGCTGGTCGTGCTCCACGTAGCGGATGGTCTTGAAGACGGCGAACAGCACGCTGTCGTAGCGCTCGACCTTGGGGCGCTGGTGCGCGTGCACCGCGTCCTCGACCGCGAGCGGGTGCAGGCCGAAGCGCTGGGCGATCCCCTCGAACTCGGCCTCGGTCGGCTCGTGCAGCCCGATCCAGCTGAACGATCCCTCGCCCTCGGGGAGTTGGTGGGCGGCCTTGACCCGGTGGGCGGCCTCGCGGGGGCTGCACGTCTCGCCCCTGCGCTTGCCGTGCTGGTAGACCGCGCAGTCCACGACCGCCGAACCGGCGTCCTCGGGCAGGACGTCGTAGACGCCGGACACACCGCGGCGGCGGTTGGTGCGGACGGCGGCGCGCAGGCTGTTGATCATCGACATGGCAGGCTCCCAGAGGCAGGAACCGTCGCGCGGCGGCGCGGAAGGAAAAACGTTCGGCCGCGGTACGACGGCGGAGAACACCGGTGAAACGGGGGATGAAAGTGCTCTCCCGGCCGGTCCGTCCGCCGTAGGGCCTGCGCCCGGGGCTACCGCGGCTGATTCAGCCGGTTGGGCCTGCGGGGCGCGGGGTACGGGGGAGTTGGGGCCGGGTAGAGCTGCCGGTACTGCATGGTCGGCCGGTATCCACCGCAACCACCTCCTTCGCGCCGCCGCCCCGGGACGAAACGATCCCGGTGGCCAGTCGCTCACCCTAACATCTGACCGGGCGTCGAAGCCGTGGGGTTTCCCGGAGGTTTCCGAAGGCTTTACGGGATCCTTGTGCGGCCCCGCCGCGAGCGCCCGCGCACCCGCCCGCACGCGGCCCGCGAACCCCCGGGGGTTACGCTCACCGGCATGGCGCACGACTTCCCGCTCTTCGGCGACCCCCACGGCGGCACCTCCCCGGAGCTCTCCCGGGAGGCGGTGCTGGCCGCCGTCGAGGCCCGGCTGATCTCCACCTTCGGCGAGCCGGGCGGCCGCGCCGCGGTCACCTTCCTCGGTGCCGACCGGATCGAGGTGCTGCGCTTCGGCCCGGACACCGAGGACCTCGTGCGGTACGCCACGCTCGGCATGTCCGCCGCGCCGATGGCCGACCCGACCGCGCCGGTCGCCGACCAGGTGCGCGGCCCGCGTGCCGAACTGGTGCTGACCGTCCGGGGCGGGCGCGACAGCGTGCTGCGCACCCTGGCCACCTTCGCCGCCACCCCGCAGGTCGAGGGCCTGGTGGTGGCCCCGGGCGGCTCGCTGGACCTCGGCTCCCCGCTCTGGGACGGCGCGCCCTTCACCTCGGTGCTCGCGGCCGAACCGGGCGGCCTGGTCGAGGACCTGGAGCTGGCCGATCCGGCCGATCCGGTCCGCTTCCTGCCGCTGCTGCCGATGACGCCCAACGAGGCGGGCTGGAAGCGGGTGCACGGCGCGGCCGCGCTGCAGGAGCGCTGGCTCGACCAGGGCGCCGACCTGCGCGACCCGAACCGCCGCGGCGTCCGGCTGGACTGACCGCCGGGTGATCGGACGGGGTGCGGTGGCGGCGGACCCCGGGGCAAGGGGTCACGAGTCCCTGCCTCAGCGTTCGCGTCCGCCCCCGCGTTCGCGTCCGCCCCCGCGTTCGCGTCCGCCCCCGCGTCGGCTCAGCGCTCGATCGGCTTGGCGCCGGTGGCCTGGGCCAGCAGTGCCCCGTACACCTCGGGGTCGGTGGTGTGTTCGCCGAGCCGGACGGTCTTGCGGGTGCCGTGGTAGTCGCTGGAGCCGGTGACCAGCAGGCCGAGCTCGCCGGCCAGGCCGCGCAGCCGGACCCTGGTGTCCTCGTCGTGGTCGGTGTGGTCGACCTCCAGCCCGGCCAGCCCGGCCGCCGCGAGGTCGGCGATCACCTGGTCGGAGACCGTCCGGCCGCGCTTGACCGCGCCCGGGTGGGCGAACACCGGCACCCCGCCGGCCGCCCGGACCAGCCGGACCGCCGCGACCGGGTCGGTCTCGTGCTTGCGCACGTCCGCCCGCCCGCCGTTGGCCAGCCAGTCGGCGGTGAAGGCGTCCGAGACGGTGGCCACCACGCCCGCCTCGACCAGCGCGCTGGCGATGTGCGGCCGTCCGACCGAGCCGGCCCCGGCGATCCGCCGCACCTGCTCCCAGCTGATGTCCGCGCCGAGCTCCCGGCAGCGCTCCACGATCGCCCGACCGCGCCGGAACCGGTCGGTGCGCACCAGGTCCCGCTCGCGCGCGAACTCCGGCTCCTCGGGGTCGAACAGGTACGCCAGCAGGTGCATGCTGATGCCGTCCACGGCACAGGACAGCTCGGCGCCCGGGACGACGGTGAGCCGGCTGCCGGCGGGCAGCGCGCGTACCGCCCCGGCGGCCTCGGCGTGGCCGGCCACGGTGTCGTGGTCGGTCAGCGCCACCACGTCGAGGTCCGCGGCGACGGCCGCGGCGACCAGCTCGGCCGGGCTGTCGGTGCCGTCGGAGGCGTTGCTGTGGGCGTGCAGGTCGATGCGCACGGGTCGGGCTCCTGGGGGCTCGTGGGTGCCGCCCAGGATAGGCCGGCGGTCAGCCGAGCAGCCGGGGGGAGAGCGCCCCGCAGGGCAGCAGGTCCAGTTCGGCGCCCGCCTCGCGCAGGTCGGTCAGCACCAGCTCGTCGTACATCACCAGCGCGGACTGCTCGGGCCAGGCGACCGCCCAGATCCAGAGTCCGCGGGCCTCGCCGGCGAACACCGCGCGGTCGGCCGGGGCGTCCGGGACGTGGAACATCGGCGTGGGCCGCCCGGCGGCCATCAGCTTGGCGTCGGCGGGCTTGTAGAGGCCGACGGAGTCGCCCGGGTCCGGCCCGGGCAGGCCCGCGTAGCGGGCACCGAGGCCGACGCCCAGCTCCTCGGCGATCAGCAGCAGCTCGCCGAAGCCGCCGAGCGGGGCCGGTCCGGAGCAGGCGACGGCGGTGGCCCGGGCTCCTGAAATGTCGTCACCGACGTGGG
The DNA here is from genome assembly GCF_053611565.1 of Kitasatospora sp. NPDC054795. Lineage (NCBI taxonomy): Bacteria > Bacillati > Actinomycetota > Actinomycetes > Kitasatosporales > Streptomycetaceae > Kitasatospora > Kitasatospora sp. NPDC054795. The sequence goes on along the minus strand of NZ_JBSHAP010000013.1, from coordinate 38,252 downwards.
CGATGCCGGTGTAGAGCCAGCCGACCGGGAGCGGCCAGGGCAGCCAGACCGGGACCTGGGAGCGGGCGACGGCGACGCCGAGGGCCTCCACACTCGGGGGCAGCACGGGCTGCATCGGGTGCACGGCTCCGTGCCGGTCGCACTGCCAGGTGTCTGAGAACAGACCGGGGGCGCGGACCCGACCGGCGCACCTCGGGCAGCTTGGCTCGCCCCTCATAGCCGTCAACGCTCCTCCCTCCGGACCGCCGCGTCAAGGACGATCACCCGTACGGAGGGCTCGGCGGCACCTGTCGGTGGCGGACGCCCGGACCGGCACCGGGTGGGCGCGGCGCGGGCGGTTCCCGTTGGGGGATGTCCCGTCCCGGGCGGCGGCAAACGTTCCGGCTCCGAACCCCGAACGCACTGACGCCCCGTCATCGGCGAATGCGGTGACGGGGCGTCAGTCGGGTATCGGAACGTCCGGATCGGATGCTCCCGGGTCGTCGGCGGCGGGTGTGGGCTCCGGGTCGGAGGCGCCGCGCCGGGTCAGACGGTCGGGCACGGGCGGATGAGCAGGCGCTCGCCGGTGCGGGCGGCGGCGTCGACGACCTCGCGCACGGTGGCGGCGTCGGCGATCAGGCGGTCGGCGGCGGAGCCGTTGGTGTCGTCGAGCCGGACGATCTCGAAGCGCATGGTCTTCGTCATGGGCGTCTCCTTTCCTGACCCCGCGGGGCGGGGCGGTCGCGGCTGAGTCGGTATCAGCCCTTTCGGGGTCCTGCGGATCCGGCGGTGAGACCGGACCGGGCGGGTCGTAGTCGCGGGTGCGGCGGTCTGCTGCGGCAAGGGCCCCCCTTGCTTGCCTGGTGCGTCCAGTGCCTCGTGAACCACGGTGACGTGGCGGTGCTACCGGGCCGTTGCCCGTCCGTAAAGTCCAGGTTTCGGGAGATTGGCGCCGGGCGGAGGCCGGCGATGATTCCCGGACAGAATCAAAGATTACCGTAACTAACGAATTTTGTCCTGTGTTGAAGCCGGTCGAAGTTGCAGAAGTGGTACAGACCACTTTCGGTGAACCGGGGGAACCGGACCGGTCCGGCGGGCGTCGGCGCCGGCCGCGTCAGCCCCAGAAGGCGGCCAGCGCCTCGGCCGTGGCGGCCGGCCGCTCGGCGTTGGGGGAGTGCCCGGCGTCCGCGACCACCACCCGGCGGGCACCCAGCCGCTCGGCCATCGCGGTCTGCTCCGGGACCGGCCAGGCGTGGTCCCGCACGCCCGACAGCACCAGCAGCGGCAGCCCGGCGGTGGCGGCGGCCAGCTCCGCCACCCGGTCCGGCGCGGCCACCAGATGGCCGCCGGTGACGGACAGCGCCCGCGGCACGTTGGCCAGCCAGCGCCGGTGCAGGAACTCCGCGACGGCCGGCTCCAGGCTCGGCCCGGGCTGCCCGCTCTCTGCCTCCAACTGCCGCATGACCTGCCAGATCTGCTCCAGGTCCATCCCCTGCAGGGCGTCCAGCAGCAGCTCGGTGCGGGCCGCCTCGGCCGGGTCGATCGCGCCCGGGCCGGTGGACACCAGGGTCAGCGACCGCCAGGGCAGCGGGCCCTCGGCGGCCGCGGCGAGCACCGCCTCGCGCACCACCTGGCCGCCGAAGGAGTGCCCCAGCAGGTGCAAGGGGGTGCCGTCGGCGGTCAGCGCCCCGGTCAGCGCCCGTACGTCCGCGCCGAGCGCCCCGACGCCGTACGCCGCCGGGTCGTCCGGGCCGCCGGTCTCGTACTGCCCGCGCTGGTCCACGGCCGTCACCCGGTACCCGGCCGCCGCCAGCGGCTCCAGCAGCGCGATGAAGTCTTCCTTGCTGCCGGTGAACCCCGGCACCAGCAGCGCCGAACCGCGCACCGGCCCGGCCGGCTCCGCCCGCAGTGCCGCGAACTCCCCACGCCCGGTCACCACCCGCTCGGCCCGCGCGCACCGGGGCAGCGTCAGAAACGGCGGCGTGCTCATGGGCTGCTCTCCCTGCTGTCCTGCCGGCGACCCGCCGGTCCGCCGGGGACTCCCCGGCGCCCCGAGCCTAGTGACCTGAGGCGAAGGCGGGTCGGGGCCCCGGGAACGATCGGCGGGACGGGACCGCGGCGTGGAACGCCCGAGGGGGCGGGGCCCGGCCGGGGGGCGGGGCCCACCCCTCCCGCCGTGTCCGGCGCCGCGTCCGGAGATCCGGATCCGGACTCAGCCCTGCTGCTCGGCCCACCACGCCCGCAGTGCCCCGACCGCCTCGTCGTGCTCCATCGGGCCGTGCTCCAGCCGGAGTTCGAGCATGTGCTTGTACGCCTTGCCGACCTGCGGGCCGGGCTTGAGGCCGAGCAGCTCCATGATCTGGTTGCCGTCCAGCGCCGGGCGGACGGCGTCCAGCTCCTCCCGCGCCCTCAGCTCGTCGATCCGGGTCTCCAGACCGTCGTAGGTGCGGGAGAGCGCGGCCGCCTTCTTCTTGTTGCGGGTGGTGCAGTCGGAGCGGGTCAGCTTGTGCAGGCGCTCCAGCAGCGGCCCGGCGTCGGTGACGTAGCGGCGCACCGCCGAGTCGGTCCACTCGCCGCCGCCGTAGCCGTGGAAGCGCAGGTGCAGCTCGACCAGGCGCGAGACGTCCTCGATGAGCTCCTTGGAGTACTTCAGCTCCCGCATCCGCTTGCGGGTCATCTTGGCGCCGACCACCTCGTGGTGGTGGAAGGAGACCCGGCCGTCCGACTCGAAGCGGCGGGTGCGCGGCTTGCCGATGTCGTGCAGCAGCGCGGCGAGCCGCAGGGTGAGGTCCGGGCCGTCCTGCTCCAGGTCGACGGCCTGCTCCAGGACGGTCAGCGAGTGCTCGTAGACGTCCTTGTGCCGGTGGTGCTCGTCCCGCTCCAGCTGCAGCGCGGGGAGCTCGGGCAGCACGTACCCGGCCAGGCCGGTGTCGACCAGCAGCCGCAGGCCCTTCACCGGGTGCTTGGCCAGCAGCAGCTTGTTCAGCTCGGCCTGGATCCGCTCGGCGGAGACGATGGTCAGCCGCTCGGCCATCGCGGTCATCGCGGCGACCACCTCGGGCGCCGGGTCGAAGTCCAGCTGGGCGGCGAAGCGGGCGGCCCGCATCATCCGCAGCGGGTCGTCGGAGAAGGACTCCTCGGGGGTGGCGGGGGTGCGCAGCACCCGGGCCTCCAGGTCCTCCAGACCGTGGTGCGGGTCGACGAAGCCGCGGCCGGGCAGGTCGACGGCCATCGCGTTGACGGTGAAGTCCCGGCGGACCAGGTCCTCCCCGATGGTGTCGCCGTAGCTGACCTCGGGCTTGCGCGAGGTGCGGTCGTACGCCTCGGAGCGGTAGGTGGTGATCTCGATCAGGAAGGAACCCTCGGGGGTGTCCTTGCGGGCGCCGACCGTGCCGAAGGCGATGCCGACGTCCCAGACCGCGTCCGCCCAGCCCTTGACCAGCTTGAGCACCTGCTGCGGGCGGGCGTCGGTGGTGAAGTCCAGGTCGTTGCCGAGCCGGCCGAGCAGCGCGTCCCGGACGGACCCGCCGACCAGCGCCAGCCGGTGACCGGCCGCCTGGAACCGGCGGGCGATCTCGTCGGCGACCGGCGACACCCGCAGCAGCTCTTGGAGGCCGAGGGTCTGGGCCTCGCTCAGGCCTGGTACGACCTGGACGGCGGTGCTGGAGGGGTCGGTGTGCGCGGTGGGCTCATTGGCAGTGGACACGGCTCACAAGGGTACGTGCCCCGACAGGTCAACCGCCCGCGCGTTCTGGGCGTCTCACCCCACAGCCCGCAACACTGCGCCGCGGGCTGCATCGTTACCATGCCGGTGGACGAGTCTCGGGCACCGGACGGGGGATGCGGTGCCGCGCGCCGCCGCCGTCCGCGGGAACCTCCGCGGCAGCGGTGCGGCGACGGCGTCGGGCGGAGCGATCCAAGAGAGTCAAGCGAAGACCGTCGGGCGGACCGCGCCGGACGACAGCATCAGCAGCGAACGATCGAGAACGGCGAGGGCGAAGCGAGTGAGTGAGCCGGCACGGCACTCGGGCCTGGGGACGCACCGACAGCCTGGAGGGGCCGAGCGCCCCGCCGAGGGGCGTCATCCGGCCCGCCGGACGCGCCGGGCGGGCGCGCGCCTGGCCGCCGCCTGCGCGGCCGCCCTGACCCTCTTCACGGCCACCCCGGCCGGCGCGCTGCCCGCCGGCGGCAACGTCCGGCCGGCCGCGGACTCCACCGTCACGGCCGAGTACCCGGTGGTGATGACCATCGACACGCTCAGCCCGCAGGTGGCCACCCCGAACGGCATCGTGACGATCACCGGACACGTCACCAACGCCGGCAAGTCGGCGGTCAAGGGCGCCCACGCGGCCGTCCGCAAGCCGTACTCCAACAAGCCGCTGGACCGGCGCAGCGACCTGGCCAACGTGGCCGAACGCTCCACGCCGGACGGCAAGGACGGCACCGAGCTGGACACCCCCCAGTACGCCCTGCCGGAGCTGAACCCGGGGCAGAGCCAGCCGTACACGCTGAGCGTCGCGGTGAGCGACCTCGGGCTGTCCGCGAGCGGCGCCTACGAGCTCGCGGTGGACGCCTGGGGCGGGACCGCCGACAACCCGCGCGACCGCCCCCTGGGCATCGCCCGGACCTTCCTGCCGTACAACCCGGGCGGCGCCGAGGCGCAGCCGACGAAGGTCGCCACGGTCTGGCCGCTGGTGCACGCGCCGGTGGTGGCCGCCCAGACCACCACCGACAGCAACGACCAGCCCGTCTCGGTGCTGCGCGACGACAGCCTGGCCACCGAGTTCGCCCCGGGCGGCCGGCTGTACGAGCTGGTCGACACCGGCTCCAAGCTGAACGGCCTGACCTGGGTGATCGACCCGGACCTGCTGGACGCCGCGCTCGCGATGACCAAGACCTACCGGGTGCAGAAGCCGGGCACCGAGGGGTCGGGCAAGTCCGTCAAGGACGACAACACCGTCCAGATGCAGCCCTCGGCCGCCGCCGTCGCCTGGCTGGACAAGCTGCGGGCCGCCGTCGCCAAGCCGGGCACCCAGGTGGTCTCGCTGCCGTACGCCGACCCGGACCTCGCCTCGATCGCCCACAACGGCTCCGACCTGACCGGGATGACCACCGCGCTGAGCAAGGCGGCCACCGCCGGCCGGCTGACCGTCGAGGGCCGGCTCGCCGTGGACACCCGGTCGGACGTCGCCTGGCCGTTCCAGGGCTACCTCGACCAGCAGATCGCCTCCCTCGCCCAGCAGTCGGGCAGCGGGCTGGTGCTGGTCAACGGCGCGAGCATGCCCGAGGCGGACTCGCTCAACTACACCCCGACCGCCGCCCGCCCGATCGGCGGCGGGCAGAGCGCCGTGGTGGCCGACGAGACCGTCTCCTCGCTCTTCGACAAGGACCTGAGCAGCCCGCAGGCCCAGACCGACGCCACCCAGCGCTTCCTCGCCGAGACCTTCGCGATCACCCACGAGCAGCCGCAGAACCAGCGCGGACTGCTGGTCCTGCCCCCGCGCGAGCTGAGCGTCGCCGGCGCCAAGGCGCTGGCGAGCGCCCTGCAGACGGCGGACGGCAAGTGGATCTCCTCGGTCAAGCTGGACGCGGTGGCCCAGTCCGCGGCCGACCCGAAGGCGAACACCGCCGTCCCGGCGCCCACCGACTACCCGACCCAGGCCCGCGCCTCGGAGCTGCCTGCGGCCGACCTGAGCCGCACCGACGACATCCAGCACGACCTGGACACCCTGATGCGGGTGCTCACCCTGCCGCAGCGGGTGCGCGGCCCGTTCAGCGCCGCGATGGTCCGCTCGCTGTCCACCGAGTGGCGCAGCCAGCCGCCGGCCGGGAGCACCTACCGCGCCGGCGTCACGAAGTACCTGAAGGAGCTGACCAGCGCCGTCCAGGTGCCGAAGAAGAACGTCGTCACCCTGGCCGGCAACACCGGTCTGCTCCAGGTCAGCGTCCGCAACGACCTGACCCAGACGGTCACCAACCTGAAGCTGGTGCTCACCTCGGCCCAGCCGAACAGGCTGCGGGTGAGCAAGGAGGAGGAGCTGGTCCTCCCGGCCTCGCAGAGCGTGACCCTGCGCTTCAACGCCGAGGCGCACAACAACGGGACGGTCGCGATGACCGCCCAGCTGTGGACCACCGGCCCCGACTCCCGGCCGTACGGCGACCCCCAGCAGTTCAAGGTCGAGGTCACCTCGGTGACCAACGGGGTGCTGTACATCTTCGCGGGCGCCGGCGTCCTGCTGCTGCTGGCCGCGCTGCGCTTCGTGCGCCAGCGCAAGCGGCGCGGCGGGCAGCCGCACGAGGACGGCGACCAGCCGGTCGGGGACGCCCCGGCGGCGGACGGCACCGGAGCGCGGGACACGGCGGAGGACACGGCGGAGGGCGCCTCGGAGGCCACGGCGCAGGACTCCACCGCGGATCACGCCGGGGCCGCGGAACCGGACCGGGCCGGCGGAACGGACGACACCCGAGGTGACGGTCCCGCGCAGACACCGCGCGGCAGCAGCCCGGATGGCCGGGATCGGGCCGCCGGTGATGAGAAGGTTGGTCCTTGATACCGCCGACCCCCCGCACCGCCGGGCCGGCCTCCCCCCACGACAGCGAAGAGGTGACATGACCGGGCGCAGCGAGGAGCGGCCGTCGGGCCGCGGTGAGAGCCGGCCGGGCGCCGAGTCGCCGTCCGGCGACTGGTACGTGGCCGACACCTACGCCCAGGACCCGTACGCGGCGGACGCGTACGGGCAGCCGCAGGACGGCCAGGACCCGTACGGTCTGCAGGCCGGGCGGCCCGTCGCGCCCCAGCCGCCGGCCGCCGCGTACGACGTGCCGCCGCAGCTGCCGCCGCAGGGCGGCGGCTACCCGACGCCGGTGCCGCCGACCCCGTACCAGGCCCAGCAGCAGTTCGCGGCCCCGGTGCCGCCGGTGCAGCCCGGCTGGGACACCCCGGTGCAGGGCGCCTGGCCGCAGCAGCCGGCCCCGGCGCAGGCCGCCGGTGGCCACTGGGGCGGCGTCGAGCAGCCCCGGCCGCAGTGGGAGCCGGGCCCGGCGCACTCCGCCTGGGACACCGAGACCACCGAGTACGTCGGGGTGGACGCCCTGTTCGGCGGCCGCCCGGCGCAGGCCGCGGCCCAGCCGCCGGTCCCGCAGCCCGCCCCGGCCCCGCAGCCGGTCCAGCCGACCGCCCCTCCGGTCGGCCCCGCCCTGTACCCGCCGGCGGGCGGCTACCCGGGACAGCCGCAGCACGGCGGCACTCCGGGCGGGCAGCAGCACTTCGTGCCGCCGATCGAGTTCGACCCGCCGCTCTCCGAGGAGGAGGCCACCAGGCAGGTGGCCGCCGTCGCGGTGCCCCCGGCCGTCGAACCGCTGTCCGACGTCGTCGCCGAGGAGCAGGCCGCCCAGCAGGCGCCCGCCGCCGAACCCGCCCAGGCGGCCGGTGGCGGCAAGGTCGCCAGCCTGCTGAACTCCAGCGCGATCATGGCGGCCGGCACGCTGGTCTCCCGCGGCACCGGCTTCGTCCGGACCATGGTGATCACCGCGGCCATCGGTGTCGGCGTGATGGGTGACTCCTACAACGCGGCGAACACCCTGCCGACCCTGCTGTACATCCTGATCGGCGGCGGCGCGCTGAACGCGGTCTTCGTGCCGCAGCTGGTGCGCAGCATGAAGAACGACGAGGACGGCGGCACCGCGTACGCCAGCCGGCTGCTCACCCTGGTGATGGTCGGGCTCGGCGGCGTGGTCTTCCTGGCGGTGCTCGGGGCGCCCGTGCTGGTGCAGCTGATCGCCCACCCGATGATGGCCAATCCGGAGCGCGCCGACACCACGGTGGCGATGGCCCGCTTCTGCCTGCCGAGCATCTTCTTCATGGGCATCCACGTGGTGATGGGCCAGATCCTCAACGCCCGCGGCCGCTTCGGCGCGATGATGTGGACCCCGGTCCTGAACAACATCGTGGTGATCTTCACCTTCTCCGCCTACATCTGGGTCTACGGCGGCTTCGGCACCACCCACGTCACCCCGGAGGGCATCTCCCCCGAGGGCGTGCGGCTGCTCGGCCTCGGCACCCTGATCGGTCTGGTCGTCCAGTCGCTGGCGATGATCCCGTACCTGCGGGCCGCCGAGTTCCGCTTCCGGCCCCGCTTCGACTGGCGCGGTCACGGCCTGGGCAAGGCCGCCCGACTGGCCAAGTGGACGTTCTTCTTCGTGCTCGCCAACCAGGCCGGCTACCTGGTGATCACCCAGCTGTCCACCAAGGCGGGCGACGCCGCGGCGGCGGCCGGCCACGGCGGCGTCGGCCTGGCCGCGTTCTCCAACGCGCTGCTGATCTGGCAGCTCCCGCAGGCCGTGATCACCGTCTCGATCATGAGCGCGGTGCTCCCCCGGCTCTCCCGGGCGGCGGCCGACGAGGACGCCGGCGCCGTGCGCGACGACATCTCCTACGGTCTGCGCACCACCGCGGTGGCGGTCGTTCCGGCGGCCTTCCTGTTCCTGTCGCTGGGCCCGGTGATCGGCCGGGCGATCTACGCGGTCGGCGGCAACGACACCGTCCTGAACGACGCCACCAACGTCGGTCTGATGCTCTCCGCGTTCGCCCTGGGCCTGATCCCGTACTCCGCCCAGTACGTGATGCTGCGCGGCTTCTACGCCTACGAGGACACCCGCACGCCGTTCTCCAACACCGTCTGGGTCGCGGCCTGCCAGGCCGGCTTCGCCCTGCTGTGCTGGCTGGTGCTGCCCGCCGAGTGGACGGTGGTCGGCCTCGCCTTCGGCTACGGCCTCGCCTACGCCGTCGGGGTGACGGTCGCGATGCCGAAGCTGAAGAAGCGGATCGGCGGGCTGGACACCAAGCGGATCGGCAGGACGTACAGCCGGCTGGCCGCCGCCTGCGTCCCGGCCGCCCTGGTCGGCCTCGGCGCCAGCCTGGGGGTGCAGCAGGTGCTCGGCGGCTGGCCGGGCAGCGTGGCGGCCCTGGTCGTGGCCGGCGGCCTCCAGCTGGCGGTCTTCGTGCTCATCGCGAAGCGCCTGCGGATCGAGGAATTGAACGCCATGCTGGGCATGGTCCGCGGCCGGCTGGGCCGCTGACCGTCCGACCACCGGCCGGACGAGCGGGCGCCCTGACCGGGCGTCAACCGGAGCGAGACGCTCCTCCGCTCGTCCGGCCGAGTGCTGGGGCACCGGTCGGTTCGGGTCCGCCCGACCGCCGGATGGCGACCCGGTGTCGAATCTGCACCACATCTCTCCACCCATGTGCAACCGAGCGGACGTCTCAGCGGTCGTACCCGGTGGAGAAGAGTGGGCACAATTGTCCTGGAGCACAGGGCCGCCGACCCCCGGGCTCCAGCGAATCTCTCAGGCCGGGGCTACACAAGGGGAGGCAGGACCACGGTGGCTGATGGCACCAAGGCCGTCGTCGACACGTCAGCAGCTGACGCGGCGACGGACGAGGCCGCACTGGCCGCGGCGATCGACGAGCTCACGGGCTCGCAGGACGCCGGCGGGAGCACCTCCGCGGACGCCCGCGAGGGCACCACCACCGCTGCCGCCGCCCCCGGGCGCACCGACGCGGACAAGGACAAGGACGAGGAGAAGGACGCGGGCGGGGACGACGCACCGGCCGCAGGACCGGGCACCCCCGCCGGCGAGGACGCGGGCGGGGACGACGCACCGGCCGCAGGACCGGGCACCCCCGCCGGCGAGGAGACCTCGGAGATCACCGCACCGCTCTCCGTGCAGGAGCTCCGCGCCGAACTGGCCGCCGGCTCCCCCCGGAAGAAGCCCGCCGACGAACCCGCCCGCCCGGCGCGCCGCCCCACCGACCCGCAGCCCACGGTCGACCCGCGCGACACCGCCACCCTCCCGCGCACCCTCCCCGCCCCGCAGCGCCGCAGCGGCGACATGATCGGCCACCGGTACCGGCTGGAGGAGTGCATCTCCCAGACCGAGACCTTCAGCAGTTGGCGCGCCGTCGACGAGAAGCTGCGCCGGGCCGTCGGCGTCCACCTGATGGCCTCCGGCCACCAGCGGGCCCGCAAGGTGGTGGCGGCCGCCAAGTCCGCCGCGCTGCTCGGCGACCCCCGCTTCGTCCAGGTCCTCGACGCCGTCCACGAGGGCGAACTGGTCTACGTCGTCCGGGAGTGGCTGCCGCACTCCTCCGACCTGGCCAGGCTGCTCGCCAACGGCCCGATGGAGCCGCACGAGGCGTACCAGATGGTCCGCCAGGTCGCCGACGCCGTCGCGGCCGCCCACCGGCGCGGCCAGGCCCACCTGCGGCTCACCCCGCGCTGCGTGCTGCGCACCGACAGCGGCCAGTACCGGATCAACGGCATCGCGGTGGACGCCGCCCTGCGCGGGCTGCCCGCCGAGGACGCCGAGGACGCCCAGCGGGCGGACACCCGCGCGATCGGCGCACTGCTGTTCGCCGCGCTCACCCACCGCTGGCCGTACCCGGAGGACCGCTACGACCTCCAGGGCCTGCCCAAGGGCCTCCAGAACGCCGCGCCGGACCAGGTCCGCGCCGGGGTCCACAAGGGCCTGTCCGAGCTCGCCGCGCGGGCCCTGTTCGACCAGCCGCCGCACCACGCCCAGCCGATCACCACGCCGGAGGAACTGGTCCGGGCTATCGCGCAGATGCCCCGGATCCGCCAGCCCGAACCGGAGCTGCCCGCCTTCCCGGCCCCACCCCGGCACAACACCCACGCGCTGCCCACCGCGCCCAACCCGACCCGGGTCGCCGACACCACCGTCGCCCCGCTGCCGGCCTCCTCCCGCCCGGCCTCCTCCCGGCGCGCCAGGCGGCGGCTGCGCCGGGTGGTCAAGGCCACCGCGTGGACGGTCGCGCTGGGGGCGATCGGCGTCGCCTCCTGGCAGTTCGTCGACAGCCTGCGGCACACCGGGTCGGCCACCGCGTCCACCACCCCCTCGGCCAGCAGCACCGCGCCGAGCCCGCAGGCCAGCACCCACAACCCGGTGACGCTCGCCATCAAGGACGCGCAGTCCTACAACCCCCTGGGCGACGGACCCGAGGGCACCGAGAGCATCGGGAAGGCCATCGACGGCGACCTGAGCACCTCGTGGACCACCGGCTGGTACGTCGACCAGTTCGGCGCCAAGCCGCCCGCGCTGAAGTCGGGCACCGGCCTGCTGATCGACCTCGGCTCGCCGCAGCCGGTCTCCTCGGTGAACGTCCAGTTCTCCGGCGGCGAGCAGTCCGCGGAGCTGCGGCTGCCCACCCCGGCCGTCGGCGGCAACCCGCTGCAGGCCAAGCCGGACGCCTTCACCGTCGTCGGGAAGAAGACCGGGAGCAACGTCGAGTACACCCTCGACTCCCCGGTCACCACGCGGTACCTCTTGATCTGGCTGACCGGTCTGACGAAGGATGCCGACGGCAGGTTCCGCGGCCACGTCGCCGAGGTGAAGGTCTCCGGCTGATCCGACGACCGCGGCCGCGGCACGGACCGGCGGCCGGGAGGGAGGGGGGACGGTGGCGGACGACTCGCACCCGACGGACGACGCGACGCTGCTCGCCCGGCACGTCGCCGGTGACCCGGTGGCTTTCGGTCTGCTGGTGGACCGCCACCGCGACCGGCTCTGGGCGGTCGCCCTGCGCACCCTGGGCGACCGCGAGGAGGCCGCCGACGCCCTCCAGGACGCCCTGGTCTCCGCCTTCCGCGCCGCCGCCGGCTTCCAGGGCCGCTCGGCGGTCACCACCTGGCTGCACCGGATCGTGGTCAACGCCTGCCTGGACCGCGCCCGGCGCGGCGCCACCCGCCGCACCACCCCGCTCGACGAGGACCCCCAGCGGCTGGACACCCTGGTCGGCAGCGCCGAGCCGGCCGACTTCCCGGTGGTCCGGGCCGAGCTGCACCGCGAGCTGACCGCGGCGCTCGCCGAACTGCCCGCCGAGCAGCGGGCCGCACTGGTGCTGGTCGACATGCAGGGGTACCCGGTGGCCGAGGCGGCCGAACTGCTGGGCGTTCCGGTGGGCACCGTGAAGAGCCGCTGCGCGCGCGGCCGGGCCAGGCTCCTCCCCCTGGTCCGGCACCTGCGCGAGCCCGATGTTTCACGTGAAACACCGCCCGCCCGCGGCTCGGCCCCACCGCGCCGCGACACCCGGGGGAACCCGAAGCCGCCCGGCACCGTCACAGGAGCGGGCCCGAGCACCGGCCGGACGGTCCTGGAAGGAGACGCGAGCACCCGATGAACGCCCACCCCTCCTTCCCCGACCCCGCCGAGGACCACCCCCCGGTCGAGCGGCTGGCCGACCTCGCCGAAGGACTGATCGAGTCCCCGGACAGCGTCGGGGCCCTGCGCCGACACCTGGACGGCTGCGCCGAGTGCCGGGAGACCATCGACGCCCTCGCCGAGGTCCAGTCGCTGCTCGGCGACGTCGAGACCCCGCCGATGCCGGCCGACGTCGCCGCCCGACTTGACGCGGCGCTGGCCGAGGCCGCAGCCGCCGGGAGCGGCCGCGAGGCCGTCGAACCGGCTCAGGAGGCCCCCGCGGCCGACCACCGGGCCGAGGCCCCGGCCCGGTCCGCGCGTGCCGCCACAGCGCCCGTCACGCCCTCCTCCGCCGCCTCCCGGCCGGCGGCCCCGTCCGGCAACCGACCCGACGGCCGGTCCGGCTCGGCCGTCGGGCCCGGCCGCCCCCGCCGGCGGCGGTTCGCCCTGCTGCTCGGCACGGCCGCCGCCCTGGCCGCCCTCGGGCTCGGCGGGGCACTGCTGCTCCACCCCGACGACGGGTCCGGCACGGTGGCGGCCACCGCGGGCGGCGCCCCGGCCGCCACCACCGACGGCCACGATGTCCGCGCCCCGCACACGGCGGGCGCCGGCACCGACTACCGCGACGACGAACTCACCGCCCAGGTGCAACAGTTGCTGGCCCGATCGAAGAACGTCCCGGGACTGCTGGCCACCGGGCCCGCCCGGTCCGAGGGGGCCCCGCCCGCCGACGGCGGCCGCCCGGAGCCCGACTCGCCCTCCCCCGGCGGCCCGGGCTGCCCGGCACCCGCCTCCGGCACCCCACTGGCCACCGACCGGGGCAGCTACCACGGCGCCCCGGTCGACGTCCTGGTCTACTCCCTGCCCGGCCGCCCCGGTTCCGTCGACGTCTACCTGCGCTCCCCCGACTGCGGCCCGGTCGTCCTGCACCAGGCCGTTCCCAGCCGCTGACCGGCGGTTCCCATGCGATCCACGCCGACGGCGGCACGCCGCTTCCGGACTTCGGGCGCCTGGTACTGATCCGCCTGGGAATGCGAGACACTGGTCAGTCGTTGTCCCGGGCGGCGGAGCAGGACCGCCCTCCCCGCAGCAAACGCGGGTCGCGATGCGAACCAGGAGAAGCAGTGAGCGACGTCCGTAACGTGATCATCATCGGTTCCGGCCCGGCCGGGTACACGGCCGCGCTCTACACGGCCCGTGCCTCCCTCAAGCCGCTGGTCTTCGAGGGGGCCGTGACCGCCGGTGGTGCGCTCATGAACACCACCGAGGTCGAGAACTTCCCGGGCTTCCGGGACGGCATCATGGGCCCCGAGCTGATGGACAACATGCGGGCCCAGGCCGAGCGCTTCGGCGCCGAGCTGATCCCCGACGACATCGTCGCGGTCGACCTCACCGGTGACATCAAGACCGTCACCGACTCCGAGGGCAACGTGCACAAGGCGCGCGCCGTGATCGTCACCACCGGCTCCCAGCACCGCAAGCTCGGTCTGCCGAACGAGGACAAGCTCTCCGGCCGTGGCGTCTCCTGGTGCGCCACCTGCGACGGCTTCTTCTTCCGCGACCAGGACATCGCGGTGGTCGGCGGCGGCGACACCGCCCTGGAGGAGGCGACCTTCCTCTCCCGCTTCGCCCGCAGCGTCACGATCATCCACCGCCGGGACAGCCTGCGCGCCTCCAAGGCGATGCAGGAGCGCGCCTTCGCCGACCCGAAGATCCGCTTCGAGTGGGACAGCGCGGTCGAGGCCATCCACGGCGACCCGAAGCTGAGCGGCGTCACCCTGCGCGACACCACCACCGGCGAGACCCGCGAGCTGGCCGTCACCGGCCTGTTCATCGCGATCGGCCACGACCCGCGCACCGACCTGTTCAAGGGCCAGCTGGACCTGGACGCCGAGGGCTACCTCAAGGTCGAGGCCCCCTCGACCCGGACCAACATCCCGGGCGTCTTCGGCGCCGGCGACGTCGTGGACCACACCTACCGCCAGGCCATCACCGCCGCCGGCACCGGCTGCTCCTCCGCTCTGGACGCCGAGCGCTACCTGGCCGCGCTGGACGACCTGGAGGCCAAGGCCGCCGTCGCGGTCTGAGCCCCACCCTCCGCCCCACGGGGGTGTTCCACGTGAAACACCCCCGCCCCGGCCGGGCAGAAACAGAACGGGCCCACCCGTTGTTCTCCTGGCAGCAGCCCCCTCCGTCCGAACCCGAGGAGTTCCCGTGGCCGGCGCCACCACCACCGTCACCGACGCGACGTTCGAGCAGGACGTCCTGAAGAGCGAGAAGCCCGTACTGGTCGACTTCTGGGCCACCTGGTGCGGCCCGTGCCGCCAGGTCGCCCCGGTCCTGGACGATATCGCGGCCGAGCACGGCGAGAAGCTGACCATCGCCAAGCTCGACGTGGACGCCAACCAGGCGACCGCCGCCAAGTACGGCGTCATCTCGATCCCGACCCTGATCGTCTACAAGGACGGCGAGCCGGTGAAGTCCATCACCGGTGCCCGTCCGAAGGCCGCGCTGCTGCGCGAGCTGGCCGAGTTCATCTAGGTCTTCCGGTCGTCGACCGCACGGTGGCGGGGGTGACCCCCCGGGGGTGGCCCCCCCCCCGCGTGTTGGGGGCGCCCGCGCCGCCCCGG
>NZ_JBSHAP010000013.1:0-23417 GCF_053611565.1 Kitasatospora sp. NPDC054795 | reverse complement strand
CCATCCCCGGGGCCGGCCCCCCGGCGGCGCTCCGCCGGGCGCTGGCCGAGTATATCTTGTTCTCCCGGTCGTCGCCCGCCGGGGGGGGGGGTTCCCCTCGGTGGGGAGCCCCGCCACCGTCGTTTCCGGGCCCTCCGGACGCCCCTGGAGACGCCCTCCGATGGCGCCCTCCGGTCGCGCCCTACCGAGGCGCCCGCTAGAACGGCCGCAGCGCGGGCTCCTTGCGCCCGCCGCCCAACAGCCGCTCCAGCGCCCCCTCCACATCACCCCGCCAGGAGAGCGTCGTCCGCGCCTCCAGACGCAGCCGCGGATAGCGCTGGTGCGGGCGGACGGTCTTGAAGCCGACCGCGAGCAGATGGTCGGCCGGCAGCACGCAGCTGGTCGGAACCCGCCCGGACGAGCCGAAGGCCTCGATCGCCCGCACCCCTCGCCCGATCAGGTCCTTGGCCACCGTCTGCACCAGCACCCGGCCGAGGCCCTGGCGCTGGTAGCCCGGCAGCACCCGGCTGACCATCAGCTGAACGGCGTCCGCCGACACCGGGCTGGTCGGGAAGGACTGCGAGCGGGGGACGTAGGCGGGCGGCGCGTAGAGCACGAACCCGGCGGGCCGGTCGTCCACGTAGACGATCCGCCCGCAGGAGCCCCACTCCAGCAGCACCGTGGAGATCCACCCCTCCTTCTCCAGCTCCGGCTTGCCCGCCTCCACCGCCTCCTTCGCGCTGACCGGGTCCAGCTCCCAGAACACGCAGGAGCGACAGCCGTTCGGCAGGTCCCCGAGGTTGTCCAGCGTCAGCGGAGCGATCCGCCGTCCCATGGCCGTACCTCCTCCCTCTCACGGTCGAGCATTCCCCCACGAACGCCGAAGGGTGCATGTTTCACGTGAAACAGCGCTCACGTGGAACACGCACCCATCGGGTCGTTGCCCTCGGCCGGCCGGTCCGGCTCAGCCCTGCGAGAGCCGCAGACCGTCCTCTCCTGGGGCCATGCTGTCCAGGATCCGGTTCAGGTCCTCCACCGAGCCGAACTCCAGCACCACCTTGCCCTTGCCCAGCTTCCCGCCGCGCTGCGACACCTCGACCTTGACCCGGGTGTCGAAGCGGTCGGACAGCCGGCTCGCCAGGTCGTTGAAGGCCGGGGAGTTCAGCTTGCCCGCCTTCGGCGCCTGGCGCTTGGGCTCCTCCGGTTCCTCCGAGCGCATCAGCACGACGATCTCTTCGACGTTGCGCACCGTGAGGCCCTCGGCGATGACCCGCGCGGCCAGCCGCTCCTGCTGCTCGGGCCCCGACAGGCCGAGCAGCGCCCGGGCGTGTCCGGCCATCAGCGTCCCGGCCACCAGCCGGGTCTGGACGGACGGCGGGAGCTTCATCAGCCGCAGGGTGTTGGAGACGTGCGTGCGGGAGCGGCCGATCCGGTCGGCCAGCTCCTCGTGGGTGCAGGCGAAGTCCCGCAGCAGCTGGTCGTAGGCGGCCGCCTCCTCCACCGGGTTCAGCTCGGCGCGGTGCAGGTTCTCCAGGAGGGCGTCCAGCAGCAGCTTGTCGTCCTCGGTGGCCCGGACGATCGCCGGGATCCGCTCCAGCCCGGCCTCCCGGGAGGCGCGCCAGCGGCGCTCGCCCATGATCAGCTCGAAGCTGTCCGCACCGACCTGGCGGACCACGATCGGCTGGAGCAGCCCGACCTCCTTGATGGAGGTGACCAGCTCGGCCAGCTTGTCCTCGTCGAAGACCTCACGCGGCTGGCGCGGGTTCGGGGTGATCGCGTCCAGCGGCAGCTCGGCGAAGTACGCACCGGCCGGCTGCGCCTGCTCGGCCCGCTTCTCCGCGGCCGCCCGGGCCGCCACCGTGCCTCGGCCGCTCGGCAGCGGCGTCACCGAGGCCGGTGCGGGCGCGGCTGCCGCGGGCTTCGCCTCCGCCCCGCCGTCCACCGGCGCGGCGGGGCGGATCAACGCCTCCAGCCCTCGTCCCAGACCAACCCTGCGAGCACTCACTGATGACCCTCCGTCGTGCCGTGCTGTGCCACCGGGGCTCCGTGCCCCTGCTGGCCGTCCCGCTGCTGACCCACCAGCGAGCCGCCCTGGCCCACCGCACGCAGCGCGAGCTCGCGGGCGGCCTCCAGGTAGGAGAGCGCCCCGGTCGAGCCCGGGTCGTAGGTGAGCACCGTCTGCCCGTAACTGGGCGCCTCCGAGATGCGCACCGAGCGCGGGATCGCCGTGCTCAGCACCTCTTGGTGGAAGTGGGTCCGGACCTCCTCGGCGACCTGGGCGGCCAGCCTGGTCCGGGCGTCGTACATGGTGAGCAGGATGGTCGACACGTGCAGTGCGGGATTGAGGTGCGCGCGCACCAGCTCGACGTTGCGCAGCAGCTGGCCGAGGCCCTCCAGGGCGTAGTACTCGCACTGGATCGGGATCATCACCTCCTGGCCGGCGACCAGGGCGTTGACCGTCAGCAGACCCAGCGAGGGCGGACAGTCGATCAGGATGTAGTCGAGCGGCTGCTCGTAGGCGGCGATGGCCCGCTGGAGCCGGCTCTCCCGGGCCACCAGGGAGACCAGCTCGATCTCTGCGCCGGCCAGGTCGATGGTGGCGGGGACGCAGAACAGCCCCTCGACGTCGTGCACCGGCTGCACCACGTCGGCCAGCGGCTTGCCCTCCACCAGGACGTCGTAGATGGACGGCACCTCGGCGTGGTGGTCGATGCCGAGCGCCGTGGAGGCGTTGCCCTGCGGGTCGAGGTCGACGACCAGGACGCGCAGGCCGTGCATGGCGAGCGAGGCGGCCATGTTCACGGTGGTGGTGGTCTTGCCCACCCCACCCTTCTGGTTGGCGACCACGATCACCCGGGTGGCGGCGGGCCGGGGCAGTCCCTCGCCCGCTCGGCCGATCGCCTGAACCGCAGCCTGGGCAGCCCGTGCGATGGGCGTGTCATCGATCTGGTCGACGGTCTCCGAGTCCTGCATGGGGGTCAGTGTTTCACGTGAAACCGGAGCGGCAACAGTCGCCGCCCGGTCACGGCGGAGGATGCCCGAGAGCAAGGAGCGACGTTTCACGTGAAACACCATGCCCGCTTTGCCGGAAATCTGACGTTGCGACACTCCGGTGTCCCGGGGGCACCACCCGGCCGAACGCCTGAGGGAACATCGGCCCGTCCGCCACCTGAACGACGACGGGCGGACGACCCTCCCTCGCAGGAGGCCCGTCCGCCCGTGTTCGGTACGTCTTCGGCGTCGCGCCGGATCAGCGGCTGCGGCGCCGCCCGCCCCGGCCGCGCTCGCCGTTCCGGACGCTCGCGGTGCGACCCGCCCGGGCCGCCTTGGCGCGCCGGGTGGCCGCCTTCACCCCGCCGGGGCTCTCCCCCGCCTTCACCTGGATCACCCGGGTCGAGGTCTCCAGGGTGCCCTCGCCGACCGCGATGACGCTCCACTCGACCGCACCCAGCCTGGCCAGACCGGCCCGCGATTCGGCCAGCTCCTGCTCCGCGCTGTCGCCCTTGAGCGCCAGCATCTGTCCGTGCGGGCGCAGCAGCGGCATGCCCCAGCCGGCCAGCCGGTCCAGCGGCGCCACCGCCCGGGCGGTCACCACGTCCACCGCGAGCTTGCCGACCATCTCCTCCGCGCGACCGCGCAGCACCGTGACGTTGTCCAGGCCCAGCTCCCGGACGACCTCCTCCAGGAAGGTGGTCCGGCGCAGCAGCGGCTCCAGCAGCGTCACCGAGACGTCCGGACGGGCCAGCGCCACCGGGATGCCCGGCAGGCCGGCCCCGGAGCCGACGTCGCACAGGGTGGTGCCTGCGGGCAGCAGCTCGGCCAGCACCGCGCAGTTCAGCACGTGGCGGTCCCAGAGCCGGGGCACCTCGCGGGGCCCGATCAGCCCGCGCTGCACGCCCGCGGTGGCCAGCAGCTCCGTGTAGCGGACCGCGGCGTCGTAGCGCTCCCCGAAAACCTCCCGGGCGACGGCCGGCGCCTCGGACAGCTGGTCCAGCTCGGTGGCCCGCCCCTCAGCGGCCGGGTCCACGTCCGCCCCCGGCCGGCCGGCAGCCGCGTTCTCCGTGTCCATCTCGACCTCTCCGATCCCCGGATCCACCGACCCGCTCAACGCACTGTTTCACGTGAAACATCCCAGAAGGGACGACGACCCCGCCCGCACGAGGCGGACGGGGTCACGTCCGGTGAAGCTCTCCGGCCGCCACGGCGGCCGGTCGTCGACCTGTCGGCCTCAGACCGGCAGCACGACCACGAACCGCTGGGGCTCTTCGCCCTCGGACTCGCTGCGCAGGCCGGCCGCGGCGACCGCGTCGTGGACGACCTTGCGCTCGAAGGGAGTCATCGGCCGCAGCTTGACCTGCTCGCCACTGCTCTTGGCCTGCTCCGCGGCCTCGGCCCCGAGCACCGCCAGCTCCTCGCGCTTGCGGGCCCGGAAGCCGGCAATGTCCAGCATGAGGCGGCTGCGCTCGCCGGTCTCCCGGTGGACAGCCAACCGGGTCAGCTCCTGGAGGGCCTCCAGCACCTCGCCGTCCTGGCCGACCAGGCGCTGCAGCGCGCGGTCATTGCCGTCACTGACGATGGAGACCAGGGCGCGGTCGCCCTCGACGTCCATGTCGATGTCACCGTCGAGGTCGGCGATGTCGAGCAGACCCTCCAGGTAGTCCGCCGCGATGTCGCCCTCCTGCTCCAGACGGGAGATGAGGCTCTCGTCGGAACTGGCGGCGGTCTCGGCCTCGACGGCGGAGGTGGTGCCTTCCGTCACTGATGGACTCCTTCGGAGATGGGCCCGTCTGCCGGGCCGGGAACGAAGCTCTTCGCGGCTGTCACAACAGGCTTGGGGCCGGTCAGGACTTCTTCTTCGGCCGCTGGCCGCCACCGCGCTTCGGCTGCTGCCGGGTGCCCTGCTTGGTACCGGCCGGCTTGGCCGTGCTCTGCTTGGCGGCCGCCGGCTTGCCACCGGCATCGGCCGGGGAGTCCGCCGGGGCGGTGTCGGCCGGGGCCGCGTCGGTGGGCTCCTCGGCCGCGGCGTCCTTGCCCGGCTCCACGGTCGGCTGTCCGACGCCGCCCTGCTGGCGCTGGGCCTTACTCTGCCGACGGGGCTGCTGGCGGCGCGCCTGCACCGACTCCTCGACCACCGCGGCGGCGCTGGCCGCCTCGCTCACGGCCGCCTTGGACGGGGGCAGCATGCCCCAGAGCGCGCCCTTGATCTCCGTACCGTCCGGACGCAGTCGGCCGGCCTTCTTCAGACGCTCCTGGCGCTCCTGGAAGGCCATGCTGCCCGGGGTCGGGTTGTTGTGGATGACGATCAGCTGCTGGCCCATCGACCAGACGTTGGTGGTCAGCCAGTAGACCAGGACACCGACCGGGAAGTTGATGCCCATCACGGCGAACATGATCGGGAAGACGTACATCAGCATCTTCTGCTGCTGCATGAACGGCGTCTTCACCGTGAGGTCGACGTTCTTGGTCATCAGCTGGCGCTGGGTGACGAACTGCGACAGCGACATCAGGATGATCATCACGGCAGTGACGATCTTGACGCTGGTCTCGGGGCTGCCGACGAAGGTCGCGGAGAGCGGGGCGCCGAAAATGTGCGCCTTGCCGGCGCTCACCAGCAGGTCACCGTGGATGACACCGATGTCCTGGCCCTTGGCGACCTTGGCGAGCACGCCGTAGAGGGCGGTGAAGAACGGCGCCTGCACGATGATGGGAAGGCAGCTGGAGAACGGGTTGGTACCCGCCTCCTTGTACAGCTTCATCATCTCTTCGGACTGGCGCTGCCGGTCGTTCTTGTAGCGCTCCTGGATGGCCTTCATTTTCGGCTGGATCGCCTGCATGGCCCGGGTCGCCTTGATCTGCTTCACGAAGAGCGGGATCAGGCAGATCCGGATGACGACCACCATCGAGGCGATGGCGAGACCCCAGGCCCAGCCACCGTCCGGGTCGAAGATGTGGCTGTACAGCGAGTGGAACTGGACGATGATCCAGGACACCGCTGTGTACAGGGGATTCAGGAAGGAGAAGGTCACCGGTCAGGCTCCTTGGACAGGTGGATTGGCCGCACGGGACCAATGGTCGCCGGGCCCTCGGGGTCCGGACCGGCGGGGGTGGCGGTCACCGGGTCTCCGGTGGCGGACCGGCTCTTCAGCCAGTCCCGCAACCGCCGGTGCCACACCGGATGCTTGCGCGGCGGGACATGATCGACCCCGCCGGGCGTCCACGGATTGCAGCGCAGGATGCGCCACGCGGTCAGCCCGCCGCCTTTCACCGCCCCGTGCACCTTCACGGCCTCGTAGCCGTAGTGCGAGCAGGAGGGGTAATAACGGCAGACCGGACCGAGCAGTGGGCTGATGGTCCACTGGTAGACCCTGATCAGACCCATCAGCAGGTACTTCATCGACCTGCTCCCGTCGGCGCCGTGGCGGCGGGCTCCGTCCTCAGCAACCGCTTGAGTGCCGCGTCCAGGTCACGTTCTAGGTCCTGGTACGAGGCGGTCGCGGCCTGGGGCAGCGCACGCACCACTATCAGGCTACCGGCGGGCAGCCTGGAGAGACGATCACGAACGAGGTGACGCAACCGGCGCTTGACCAGATTGCGGACGACCGCCGGGCCAACGGCCTTGCTCACGACGAAACCCGCACGCGCCGAAGGAGTCCCCTCGGCGACGTGCGGGCGGGAGTCGCTGGTCCGGTCGGTCTGCCCCTGCGGGTCACCGTCTCTGCTGAGATGGACGACCAGAAGGGGCCGGCCGGCCCGACGACCGCGTTTCACCGCGGTCGCGAAGTCCTGGCGCCGCCGCAGCCGATTCTCGGAGGGCAGCACAACAGACTCTGGCGCGGATCAGGCGGACAGGCTGGTGCGGCCCTTGCCACGGCGGGCGGCCAGGATGGCACGGCCGGCGCGGGTACGCATACGCAGCCGGAAGCCGTGGGTCTTCGCGCGACGACGGTTGTTCGGCTGGAAGGTGCGCTTGCTCACTCGGGGGCTCCTGAGGTGAATCGTAGGATGACGGGAAATCGCTTGGCCGTCACCGTGCGTCCGCGTGATCTCCCCTGATTCGGAAATCCGGCCCATCGCCCCAGTTCGGCTGGGGTCTGAGGCAATCCACGGCGCCCGTGCTGCGCGCCTTATGGAGCGGGTGGACCCGCGGACATGCGGCAGCGGCCATCGACAACTCGACCTGGTTACGGTACGCGGGACGGGGCACGGGGGTCAAACCAGCCCGCGATCGCCCGTCTTACCCACAGCCTGTGGACAACGACTTGATCCCGCCCTGTTCGCTGACTACCGTTGCAGAACTTGTCTGGTTTGTTCTTGGAAAGCGTGCACCAGTGGCTGATGTCAACAGCGACCTCGTCCCGGTCTGGGCCAGGGTCGTCGAGCGGCTGGTCAACGACCCCGATGTCGGGGAGATGGACAAACAGTGGGTGCAGCGCACCCAGCCGATGTGGATGATGCACGACACCGCCCTGCTGGCGACCCCGAACGAGCGGGCCAAGCAGGTGCTGGAGGGCCGGCTGCTGCCGCAGCTGACCGAGGCCCTCAGCCGTGAGCTCAGCCGCCCGGTCCGGATCGCCGTGATGGTCGACGCCAACGCGGTGCCGACCACGCCCGCACCCGCCCCCCAGTCCCCCGCCGAGCCCTACCCGGGCCCGGCCGAGGAGGACGCCCCCGACTACGGCGGCCAGGACTACCCGCAGTCGTACGAACACGGCCAGCCGTACGAGCAGGGCCACCCCTACGAGCAGGGGCAGGGGCAGCCGTACGAGCAGGACTACGAGCGGCCCCGCTACGACACCGGCGGCTACGACCCGCGCCAGGCCCCGTACGGCGGCCCCGGCGGCGGCCAGGGCTGGCAGGGCTACCAGGAGCAGCCGCCCGCCTACCGCGACCCGGAGGAGCCCGCGCCCCGCCAGGCGCCGCGGCCCGTCCCCGGCCCGCCCGCGACCACCCAGGGCGACCTCTTCGGCGGCGCCTACGGCCCCGGTCCGAACGAGCAGCCGCGGGCCGGCGCCGGCCGCCGGGCCGGCGGTTCCCGCCCCACCGGCGGCCGTCCCGCGGAGAAGGCCTCCCCGGAGCGCTCGGCCGAGCGTCCCGGCGTCCCCGGGGTGCCCGCCCCGCCCGGCGCTCCCCCGGCCGGCGGCTCCCGCAAGGACGAGCCGGCCGCCCGGCTGAACCCCAAGTACCTGTTCGACACCTTCGTGATCGGCGCCAGCAACCGCTTCGCGCACGCGGCGGCGGTCGCGGTCGCCGAGGCCCCGGCCAAGGCGTACAACCCTCTGTTCATCTACGGCGAGTCCGGGCTGGGCAAGACCCACCTGCTGCACGCCATCGGGCACTACTCGCGCAGCCTCTTCCCGGGCACCCGGGTGCGCTACGTGTCCTCGGAGGAGTTCACCAACGAGTTCATCAACTCGATCCGGGACGGCAAGGCGGACACCTTCCGCCGCCGCTACCGGGACATGGACATCCTGCTCGTGGACGACATCCAGTTCCTCGCGAGCAAGGAGTCCACGCAGGAGGAGTTCTTCCACACCTTCAACACCCTGCACAACGCGAACAAGCAGATCGTCCTCTCCTCGGACCGGCCGCCCAAGCTGCTGACCACGCTGGAGGACCGGCTGCGCAACCGCTTCGAGTGGGGTCTGATCACCGACGTCACCCCGCCGGAGCTGGAGACCCGGATCGCGATCCTGCGCAAGAAGGCGATCCAGGAACAACTCAACGCTCCCGCCGACGTGTTGGAGTTCATCGCCTCCCGGATCACCCGCAACATCCGGGAGTTGGAGGGCGCCCTGATCCGGGTCACCGCCTTCGCCAACCTCAACCGGGCCCCGGTGGACCTGGAGTTGGCCGGGATCGTCCTCAAGGACCTGATCCCCGGCGGGGA
Source organism: Kitasatospora sp. NPDC054795 (assembly GCF_053611565.1). Classification (NCBI taxonomy): domain Bacteria; kingdom Bacillati; phylum Actinomycetota; class Actinomycetes; order Kitasatosporales; family Streptomycetaceae; genus Kitasatospora; species Kitasatospora sp. NPDC054795. The sequence continues at coordinate 14,551 of NZ_JBSHAP010000013.1, read as the reverse complement.
CGAGGACGCCGGCCCGGAGATCACCGCGCAGGTCATCATGCAGCAGACCGCCGCGTACTTCGGCCTGGGGGTGGACGACCTCTGCGGATCCTCGCGCAGCCGCGTGCTGGTGACGGCCCGGCAGATCGCGATGTACCTCTGCCGTGAGCTCACCGACCTCTCGCTGCCGAAGATCGGTGCGCAGTTCGGCGGCCGCGACCACACCACGGTGATGCACGCGGACCGCAAGATCCGCTCGCTGATGGCCGAGCGGCGCTCGATCTACAACCAGGTCACCGAACTCACCAACCGCATCAAGAGCTAGCCGACGCCTGGTCGTGCTGTGCCGTGGCGGGTGCCACGCGGCACGGCACAGCACGCGGCGAGGCACTGCACGACACCCGGCACGGCACGACGAGGCACGGGCCCCAGGGCGTCAGGAGCGAATCCTGACGCCCTTTCGCACGTCCACAGGTGTACGGCGCGCGCCGGCTGGGCAGGGATGCCGTCGACGGACGTTCCGCCAGTCCACAGCCCGCGCCGAACAACTGACCGGTGATTCGAAAACCGAGGGCGCGCAAGGCCGTTGTCCACAGGACAGGCCCCTTCTCCACCGTCCACAGGGTGGGGAGTGCGGAGTTATCCAGAATTCGTCCACAGGCCCGTCACCGCTACGCTCTTCCGCGCAGGTCAGGTGCCTGTGGACTTGTGCACAACGGTTATCCACAGGCTGTGGACAGTTGACGGGCCGCCACTGGGCCGTCCGGGTTATCCACCGGTTGTCCCCAGGGGAAGGGCGGTTATCCCCAGGTTGTCCACAGCGGCGTCCACAGTTCGACAACCGTGGGCTACCGTTCATACCCTGGTGTGAAAGGCGTCACGAAAAGTTGACCGGCGCCCGTGGATAACCGGGCCCGGATCTGGGGACAGCCCTGGGGATAACCTGTGGATACCCAGCGTGGCCTGTGGGTAACGCTCGGCTGTCCACAGCGACGCCTGCCCGTCCACAGCCGCCGTCCACAGCCGCTGTGGACAAAATTCGGGCTCTGACCTGGGGAAACGGGGTTATCCACGGTTTCCACAGGCCCTACTACTACCACTACACATTTAGACCCCGGACTTGCTTTCAAAGTGGGTGGGCCCCGAATCTGTGGACAACCGGTCTCCGACAACCGTTCGGGTTGCTTGCGCCCGTCTGCCCCGTCTGTCGGCGGAGTACGTCAGACTGTCCTTGCGACTGGAAGCGGAGTGACCGAGCTCGGCGGACAGCCGAACCGACGATCAAGATCAGACGAACCAGAGTGCGAGCGGGAGCGCTCGATCCAGGAGGCGGTTACCGGTGAAGTTCCGGGTGGAGCGTGACGTCCTCGCGGAGGCGGTGGCCTGGGCTGCCCGCAGCCTCCCGGCACGGCCGCCGGTGCCGGTGCTGGCCGGCCTGCTGCTGACCGCGCAGGAGGGCAGTCTGGCGCTGTCCGGCTTCGACTACGAGGTCTCGGCCCGGGTCGAGCTGGAGGCGGACGTCGAGGAGGCCGGCACCGTCCTGGTCTCCGGGCGGCTGCTGAACGACATCTCCCGCAACCTCCCCAACCGGCCGGTGGAGATCTCCACCGACGGCCAGCGCGTCAGCGTGGTCTGCGGCAGTTCCCGCTTCACCCTCCCCACCCTCCCGGTGGACGAGTACCCCGCGCTCCCCCAGATGCCGACCGCCACCGGCACCGTCTCCGGCGACGTCTTCGCCTCGGCCGTCAGCCAGGCCGCGGTCGCCGCCGGCCGGGACGACACCCTCCCGGTGCTCACCGGTGTCCGGGTCGAGATCGAGGGCGACCGGATCACCCTGGCCGCCACCGACCGCTACCGCTTCGCCGTCCGCGAGCTGCTGTGGAAGCCCGAGCAGTCGGACATCTCCGCCGTCGCGCTGGTCCCCGCCAAGACCCTCCAGGACATCGCCAAGTCCCTGGGCAGCGGCGACAACGTCTCCATCGCGCTCTCCTCGGGCGGCGCGGGCGAGGGCCTGATCGGTTTCGAGGGCGCGGGCCGCCGGACCACCACCCGGCTGCTGGAGGGCGAGTTCCCCAAGTTCCGCAGCCTGTTCCCGACCGAGTTCAACGCGATCGCCGCGATCCAGACCCAGCCCTTCCTGGAGGCGCTCAAGCGCGTCTCGCTGGTCGCCGAGCGCAACACCCCGGTCCGTCTCAACTTCGAGGAGGGCGTGCTGACCCTGGAGGCCGGTTCGGGCGACGACGCCCAGGCCACCGAGCGGATCGAGGCCTCCCTGGAGGGCGACGCCATCTCGATCGCCTTCAACCCGGGCTACCTGGAGGAGGGCCTCAAGGCCATCGACTCCCCCTTCGCCCAGCTCAGCTTCACCACCCCGACCAAGCCCGCGCTGCTCAGCGGCAAGGTCTCGGTGGACGCCGAGGAGGACAAGGCCTACCAGTACCTGATCATGCCGGTCCGCCTCTCCGGCTGATCCCGCCGCGTCCTACCGTCCACAGGCTGTGCACACCCGCTGTGCACAGCCTGTGGACGTCTCCCCCGCCCGGCCCGACCGCAGACGGCCGGGTCCGCTCCAGCGCGTAGGCTCAAGGAGTGCGGCAACGGCGCCGCCGGCAGGCACGTCACCACAGGTAAGGACTTGGTCATGGAGCTCGGCCTCATCGGTCTCGGCAAGATGGGCGGCAACATGCGCGAGCGGATCCGCCGCGCCGGCCACACCGTCATCGGGTACGACCGCAACCCGGACATCTCCGACGTCGACAGCCTCCAGGAGCTCGTCACCAAGCTCCAGGGCCCGCGCGTGGTCTGGGTCATGGTCCCGGCCGGCGCCGCCACCCAGGCCACCGTCGACGAGCTCGCCGAGCTGCTCTCCCCCGGCGACGTGGTGGTCGACGGCGGCAACTCCCGTTGGACCGACGACATCAAGCACGCCGAGGCGCTGGCCGCCAAGGGCATCGGCTTCGTGGACTGCGGTGTCTCCGGCGGCGTCTGGGGCCTGGAGAACGGCTACGCGCTGATGTACGGCGGCGACGCCGAGCACGTCGCCAAGGCCCAGCCGGTCTTCGACGCCCTCAAGCCCGAGGGTGAGTTCGGCTCGGTGCACGCGGGTGCCGTGGGCGCCGGCCACTTCGCCAAGATGGTCCACAACGGCATCGAGTACGCGATGATGCAGGCCTTCGCCGAGGGCTGGGAGCTGCTGGAGGCCGCCCCCGAGGTCACCGACGTGCGCGAGGTCTTCCGCAGCTGGCAGGAGGGCACCGTCATCCGCTCCTGGCTGCTGGACCTGTCCGTCCGCGCCCTGGACGAGGACGAGCACCTGGACAAGCTGCGCGGCTGGGCCGCCGACTCCGGCGAGGGCCGCTGGACCGTCGAGGCCGCGATCGACCACGCCGTGCCGCTGCCGGCCATCACCGCCTCGCTGTTCGCCCGCTTCGCCTCCCGCCAGGAGGACTCGCCGCAGATGAAGATGATCGCCGCTCTGCGCAACCAGTTCGGCGGCCACGCGGTCGAGTCCAAGTAACCAGCAGGTCCTCCACAAGAAGGCGGGCGCAGTCCACAGCCATGCACGTCGCGCATCTGTCGCTCGCCGACTTCCGGTCGTACGCCCGGGCCGAGGTTCCCCTCGACCCGGGCGTGACCGCCTTCGTCGGACCGAACGGCCAGGGCAAGACCAACCTGGTCGAGGCGATCGGCTACGTCGCCACCCTGGGCAGCCACCGGGTCGCCACCGACGCCCCGCTGATCCGGCTGGGCGCCGAGCGGGCGGTGGTCCGCACCTCGGTGGTGGACCGCGGCCGCTCCACCCTGATCGAGCTGGAGCTCACCCCGGGCAAGGCCAACCGGGCCCGGATCAACCGCTCCGACAACGTCCGCCCGCGCGACGTGCTGGGCCTTCTGCGCACCGTGCTGTTCGCCCCCGAGGACCTCAGCCTGGTCAAGGGGGATCCGGGTGAGCGGCGGCGCTTCCTGGACGAGCTGCTGACCGCCCGGGCACCCCGGCTGGCCGGGGTGCGGCAGGACTACGAGCGGGTGCTCAAGCAGCGCAACGCCCTGCTGAAGACCGCCGCGATGGCCCGCCGGGCCGGCGGCGGAAAGGGCGCCGACCTGTCCACCCTGGAGGTCTGGGACGGCCATCTCGCCCGCGCCGGCGCCGAGTTGACGGCCTTCCGGATCCAGCTGGTGGCCGCCCTGCAGCCGCTGGTGGCGGCCGCGTACGGGCAGCTCGCCCCGGGCGGCGGCGACACCGCCCTGGAGTACCGCAGCTCCTTCGAGGGCGAACTGCCGACCAGTCGCGAGCAGGCCGAGGAGCAGCTGCTGAACGCGCTGCAGGCGGCCCGCAAGCAGGAGGTCGATCGCGGCGTCACCCTGGTCGGCCCGCACCGCGACGAGCTGCTGCTCAGGCTCGGCCCGCTGCCCGCCAAGGGCTACGCCAGCCATGGCGAGTCCTGGTCGTTCGCGCTGGCGCTGCGGCTGGCCTCGTACGAGCTGCTGCGCGCCGACGGCGGCGAGCCGGTGCTGATCCTGGACGACGTGTTCGCCGAGCTGGACGCCGCCCGCCGGGACCGGCTGGCCGAGCTGGTGGCCGACGGGGAGCAGGTGCTGGTGACCGCGGCGGTCGCCGAGGACGTGCCGAAGGCGCTGGCCGGCGCCCGGTTCGCGGTCTCCGACGGCGCGGTGCGCCGGATCGACGCCTGACCGAGCGCTCTTCCACCGGCGGCTTCCGCCCGGGTGCCCCCTTCACCGGCGCCGGCGGTGCCCCGCTCGCCGGTGTCCCCTCTCACCGGTGCCGCCGCACCCCGACCACCACACCGCCGTCACCGCACCGCGACCACTTGCGCGCACCGCCCGCCCCCGCTCCGGTCCGAGGGGTCCGGCCGCTCCCGTAGGCTGGACGGCTCGGCGGGCGCGCGACCGCGACCGTTGTCCACAGGCTGGGGAAAGGAGATCGCCGTGAGCGAGCCGGCGGAGCACTCCCCCAGGTCCGGAGCACCCAAGCCCGGAGCACCCCGGTCCGACGCCGCCGAGCCCGGCGCTCCCGCACCGACCGGTGCCGACCTCGCCCGTTCCGCGCTGCGGGCGGCCCGTGCCCAGGCCCGCCAGCGCGGTGAGCAGGTCCGCGAGAAGCGCGAGGCGAAGCGGCACGGCCTGCGCAGCGGTGCCCGCTCGGACGGCCGCGACCCGGTCCCGCTGGGCGCGGCGCTCAACCGGCTGCTGACCGAGCGCGGCTGGGAGTCCTCGGCCGCCGTCGGCGGGGTGATGGGCCGCTGGCCGCAGATCGTCGGCCCGGACATCGCCGCGCACTGCCATCCCTCCTCCTACGACGAGGCCGCCGCGGTGCTCACCGTGCAGTGCGACTCCACCGCCTGGGCCACCCAACTGCGGTGGCTGGCGCGGCAGTTGGTGGCCCGTCTGAACCACGAGCTGGGGCACGGGACGGTCCGGACCATCAAGGTGCTCGGCCCGGCGGCGCCCGCCCGCGGCTACGGCCGGCTGCGTGCGCCGGGGAGCAAGGGGCCGGGCGACACCTGGGGCTGACCGGGGGACCGGGCGGCCGCCGGGGGGACGGATCGGACGACGATCTTCCGGAATCCCTGACAGCCCTTCCAGGCGCCCTGGGCCCCCCGGTCGAGTATCGGGACATGTGCAGAGGGGATTCAGGGCGGCATATCTGCCCTCAAGGGCTGCCAAACGCCCATCTATGTCAGTCGTACCGGTAGACTGAGAGCCAAACACTGTTGCTAGTGGCAACCGAGTCGAAACGCTGTGGTCGCACGCCCGCCCGCACGGGGTGGGCGTGCGGCCCGTGCTGTGCCAGAGAGGGCGCTTCGTGGCCGATTCCGGCAACCCCAGCCAGACCCCAGACCAGTCCGAGCAGGCTTCCTACACCGGTAGCAACATCCAGGTGCTGGAAGGCCTCGACGCCGTCCGCAAGCGCCCCGGCATGTACATCGGTTCGACGGGCGAGCGCGGCCTGCACCACCTGGTGCAGGAGGTCGTGGACAACTCCGTCGACGAGGCGATGGCCGGGTACGCCGACACCATCGACGTCACGATCATGGCCGACGGCGCCATCCGCTGCGTCGACAACGGCCGCGGCATCCCGGTGGACATCGTCCCCGGTCAGGACAAGCCCGCCGTCGAGGTCGTGCTCACCGTCCTGCACGCGGGCGGCAAGTTCGGCGGCGGCGGGTACGCCGTCTCCGGCGGTCTGCACGGCGTCGGCGTGTCCGTGGTGAACGCGCTGTCCACCCGGCTCTCGGTGGAGATCCACAAGGACGGCCACATCTGGACCCAGGACTACAAGATGGGTGCCCCGGCCGCCCCGCTCGTCAAGGGCGCGGAGACCGACCGCACCGGCACCACGGTGACCTTCTGGGCCGACGCCGACATCTTCGAGACCACCGTCTACTCCTTCGAGACGCTCTCCCGGCGCTTCCAGGAGATGGCCTTCCTCAACAAGGGCCTGTCGATCTCGCTGACCGACGAGCGCCCCGAGCACGCGGACGAGAACGGCAAGCCGCTCACCGTCACGTACAAGTACGACGGCGGCATCGCCGACTTCGTCGCCCACCTCAACTCCCGCAAGGGCGAGGTCGTCCACCCCTCGGTGATCGACTTCGAGGCGGAGGACAAGGACAAGGCGATCTCGGTGGAGATCGCGATGCAGTGGAACTCCTCCTACACCGAGGGGGTCTACAGCTTCGCCAACACCATCCACACCCACGGCGGCGGTACCCACGAGGAGGGTTTCCGCGCGGCGCTGACCGGCCTGGTCAACCGCTACGCGCGGGACAAGAAGCTGCTCCGGGAGAAGGACGACAACCTCTCCGGCGAGGACATCCGCGAGGGCTTGACCGCGATCATCTCGGTCAAGCTCGGCGAGCCGCAGTTCGAGGGCCAGACCAAGGACAAGCTCGGCAACACCGAGGCCAAGACCTTCGTCCAGAAGGTCGTCCACGAGCACCTCAACGACTGGCTGGACCGCAACCCCAACGAGGCCGCGGACATCATCCGCAAGTCCATCCAGGCCGCCACCGCGCGCGTCGCCGCCCGCAAGGCCCGCGACCTGACGCGCCGCAAGGGTCTGCTGGAGTCCGCCTCGCTGCCGGGCAAGCTCTCCGACTGCCAGTCGAAGGACCCGTCCGAGTGCGAGATCTTCATCGTCGAGGGTGACTCCGCCGGCGGCTCGGCCAAGCAGGGCCGCGACCCGCGCACCCAGGCCATCCTGCCGATCCGCGGCAAGATCCTGAACGTCGAGAAGGCCCGGATCGACAAGGTCCTCCAGAACACCGAGGTCCAGGCGCTGATCTCGGCGTTCGGCTGCGGCATCCAGGAGGACTACGACGAGTCCAAGCTGCGGTACCACAAGATCGTGCTGATGGCCGACGCCGACGTCGACGGACAGCACATCCGCACCCTGCTGCTGACCCTGCTGTTCCGCTTCATGCGGCCGCTGGTCGAGTCCGGGTACGTCTACCTCGCGATGCCCCCGCTGTACAAGATCAAGTGGGGCAAGGACGACTTCGAGTACGCCTACTCCGACCGCGAGCGCGACGCCGTGATCGCCTCCGGGGTGGCGGCCGGGCGCCGGCTGCCCAAGGACGACGCGATCCAGCGCTTCAAGGGTCTCGGCGAGATGAACGCCGAGGAGCTCCGGGTCACCACCATGGACGTCGAGCACCGGCTGCTGCTCCAGGTCACCCTGGAGGACGCCGCCCGCGCCGACGAGCTGTTCTCCGTGCTGATGGGCGAGGACGTCGAGGCACGCCGCTCCTTCATCCAGCGCAACGCCAAGGACGTCCGCTTCCTGGACGTGTGACGCCTGCACCCCAGGCCCCGCACGTTCCAGTCCGCGTGAAAGGAAACTGACCACCAGTGGTCGACGACAACCGTCCCGAAGGCGAACAGCCCGAGACTCCCGAAGCCGCCGAGGCCACCGCCCAGGTGACGATGCGGATCGAGCCGGTCGAGCTCGAGACCGAGATGCAGCGTTCGTACCTCGACTACGCGATGAGCGTGATCGTCAGCCGTGCGCTGCCCGAGGTCCGCGACGGCCTCAAGCCGGTGCACCGCCGCGTGCTCTACGCGATGTACGACGGCGGCTACCGCCCCGAGAAGGGCTACTACAAGTGCGCCCGCGTCGTCGGCGACGTCATGGGCAACTACCACCCGCACGGTGACACCTCGATCTACGACACCGTGGTCCGCCTGGCCCAGCCGTGGTCGATGCGGATGCCGCTGGTGGACGGCAACGGCAACTTCGGCTCCCCGGGCAACGACCCGGCGGCGGCCATGCGCTACACCGAGTGCAAGATGATGCCGCTCGCCATGGAGATGATGCGCGACATCGACGAGGAGACCGTCGACTTCGCGGCCAACTACGACGGCCGATCGCAGGAGCCCACCGTCCTGCCCGCGCGCATCCCCAACCTGCTGGTCAACGGTGCCACCGGCATCGCGGTCGGCATGGCCACCAACATCCCGCCGCACAACCTCCGCGAGGTCGCCTCCGGCGCGCTCTGGTACCTGGAGAACCCGGAGGCCTCGGCCGAGGAGCTGCTGGACGCCCTGGTCGAGCGGATCAAGGGCCCGGACTTCCCCACCGGCGCGCTGATCGTCGGCCGCCGCGGCATCGACGACTACTACCGCACCGGCCGCGGCTCGGTCACCATGCGCGCCGTGGTCGAGGTCGAGGAGATCCAGGGCCGCCAGTGCCTGGTGATCACCGAGCTGCCGTTCCAGGTCAACCCGGACAACCTCGCGCTGAAGATCGCCGACCTGGTGAAGGACGGCAAGATCGCCGGCATCGCCGATGTCCGCGACGAGTCCTCCTCGCGCACCGGCCAGCGCCTGGTCGTCGTGCTCAAGCGCGACGCCGTCGCCAAGGTGGTGCTGAACAACCTCTACAAGCACACCGAGCTGCAGACGAACTTCGGCGCCAACATGCTGGCCCTGGTCGACGGCGTGCCGCGCACCCTGTCGCTGGACGCCTTCATCCGGCACTGGGTCAACCACCAGGTCGAGGTCATCGTCCGGCGCACCACCTTCCGGCTGCGCAAGGCCGAGGAGCGCGCCCACATCCTGCGCGCGCTGCTCAAGGCCCTGGACCTGATCGACGAGGTCATCGCGCTGATCCGGGCCTCGGCCAGCGCCGACGCCGCCCGCACCGGCCTGATGGGCCTGCTCGACATCGACGAGCTCCAGGCCAACGCCATCCTGGAGATGCAGCTGCGCCGGCTGGCCGCCCTGGAGCGGCAGCGGATCATGGACGAGCACGACGAGCTCCAGCGCAAGATCGACGAGTACAACGCGATCCTGGCCTCGCCGACCCGTCAGCGGGAGATCATCTCCGAGGAGCTCACCGCGATCGTCGAGAAGTACGGCGACGAGCGGCGCTCCACCCTCATCCCCTCCGACGGCGACCTCTCCATCGAGGACCTCATCGCCGAGGAGGACATCGTCGTCACCATCACCCGTGGCGGCTACGTCAAGCGGACCCGCTCCGACCTCTACCGCTCGCAGAAGCGCGGCGGCAAGGGCGTGCGCGGTGCCCAGCTGAAGCAGGACGACATCGTCGACCACTTCTTCGTGACGACGACCCACAACTGGATCCTGTTCTTCACCAACAAGGGCCGGGTCTACCGGGCCAAGGGCTACGAGCTGCCGGACGCCGGGCGCGACGCCCGCGGCCAGCACGTGGCCAACCTGCTGGCCTTCCAGCCGGACGAGCACATCGCCCAGGTGATGGCCGTCCGCACCTACGAGGACAAGCCGTACCTGGTCCTCGCCACCCGGGCCGGCCTGGTGAAGAAGTCCGCGCTCAAGGACTACGACTCGCCGCGCTCCGGCGGCCTGATCGCGATCAACCTGCGCCAGGACGAGGAGGGCCAGGACGACGAGCTGATCGGCGCCGAGCTGGTCTCCGCCGAGGACGACCTGCTGCTGGTCTCCAAGAAGGCCCAGTCGATCCGCTTCACCGCGACCGACGACGCCCTGCGCCCCACCGGCCGCGCCACCTCCGGCGTCAAGGGCATGGCGTTCCGGGAGGACGACGAACTGCTGTCGATGAACGTCGTCCGTCCGGGTACCTATGTCTTCACCGCCACTGACGGCGGGTACGCCAAGCGCACCGGTGTGGACGAGTACCGTGTCCAGGGGCGCGGCGGCTACGGCACCAAGGCGGCGAAGATCGTCGAGGGCCGGGGCTCGCTGGTCGGCGCGCTCGTGGTCGACGAATCCGACGAGATCATGGCGATCACCCTCTCGGGTGGAGTGATCCGTACGAGGGTTTCCGAGGTTCGTGAAACCGGACGTGACACCATGGGCGTCCAACTGATCAACCTCGGAAAGCGCGACGCGGTCGTGGGCATGGCCCGCAACGCGGAGGCCGAGGACGAGGAGACGGCGGAGGACGAGGTGGCGGGTACCGAGTCCACCGAGACGGCCGAGGGCGCGGTGACGGCGGTCGACGGAGACGTCGAGGCCTGAACCGAACCGCAGACCGGTGCTGCCGCGTCCCATCAACGGGCGCGGCGGCATCGGCCGCCGACCAGTTCCGGGCAATCCCGCCGGGCGCTGGATGACGATTGACGAAGCAGGGCGGCACCGCCGTCCTGGTGGGAAGTGCGGGAGGACCAGGTGAGTGGAGCCACGGGTGCTGCGGGAGGAACCTCCGGCGGCCGTCCGGGCGCGCAGGGCGGGGGTTCGTACGGCGTTCCGCAGCCGCCGACCGAGCACTCGGCCGCGTCCACCTCGCTGATGCCGCCGGCCGGTGGAGCGGGCCAGAGCGGTGCGACCTACGGCGGGCAGCAGGCCGCGTCGGCGAGCGGCGGCCAGGCCGCCGGATCGGGCGGCTTCTCGCAGCCGACCACCTACGCCAAGGGGCAGCCGACCCCGGCCCGGGGCACCCGGGTCCCGGGGCACACCCCGCCCGGTGGCACCCCCACCGGCGGAGCGGCGCGCCGCCCCGGCGCGGCCCCCGCCCCGGCCCCCGCGGCCGGCGGCTCCGCGCTCGGCCGGACGCGCAAGGCCCGGCTGCGGGTGACCAAGGTCGACCCGTGGTCCGTGATGAAGGTGAGCTTCCTGCTGTCGCTGGCCGTCGGCATCATCATCATCGTGGCCGCGGCCGTGCTGTGGATGACGCTGGACTCGCTCGGCGTCTTCGACTCGCTGACCAAGACCCTCAAGGACGTCACGGGCTCGGACAGCAGCGGCGGCCTCAACCTGATGGACTACGTCGGCTTCGGCAAGGTGATGACCTTCACCACGCTGATCGCCGTGGTCGACGTCGTCCTGCTGACCGCCCTGTCCACGCTCTCCGCGTTCATCTACAACGCGGCGGCCGGCTTCACCGGCGGCGTGGAGCTCACCCTGGCCGAGGAGGACTGATCCCGGCCGGATTCTGACGCACGCTCAGTTTCCCGTCCGGGGACGGAATGTACGGGCCCCACCGGCTGTTGCAGCCGGTGGGGCCCGTCGGCATTTCGGGTGACAGCCGGCCGCCCGCGGCGCGCCGCCCGGAAAGCGGGCGGCCGCCGTGGGATTAGCTGGGTGCCACCCGTCCCGAATCCCGGGAGTGCCGCAGGCCGCCCCCGATCCGCCCGACCGGGTCGGCTGAGGTTCCGCAGGACGACTGGACGGAGGCGCGCGGTGGCGAAGCTCGCAGGTCAACTGGTGGAGGCCCTGGAAGGGCTGTTGGGGGTCCCGGTACCGCTGCGGGTCCAGGCCTGGGACGGCAGCGTCGCCGGGCCTCCGGGCGCACCCACCGTGGTCCTGCGCAACCGTCGGGCGCTGCGCCGGCTGATCTGGCGGCCGGACGAACTGGGCCTGGCCCGGGCCTACGTCGCGGGGGACCTCGAGCTCGCCCCCGGCACCGACCTGTACGAGACGCTCTCCGCCGTCGCCCGCTTCGCCGAGCGGCCGGAGATCCGCACCCTGGCCTTCGGCCCGCGGGACGTGGTCGGCGCCAGGGGCCGCCGGGTGCTCGCCGCCGTGCTGCGGGCCGGGGCGGTCGGCCTGGAACCCGAGCCGCCCCGCGAGGAGGTCCGCAGGGCCTCGGGGCGCCTGCACAGCCGCGGCCGGGACCGTGCGGCCATCAGCCACCACTACGACGTCGGGAACGACTTCTACCGGATCGTGCTGGGCGCCTCGATGGTCTACTCGTGCGCCTACTGGACGCCGGAGTCGAAGAGCCTGGAGGCCGCCCAGGAGGCCAAGCTCGACCTGATCTGCCGCAAACTCGGCCTGCGCCCCGGGATGCGCCTGCTGGACGTCGGCTGCGGCTGGGGCTCACTGCTGCTGCACGCGGCGAAGCACTACGGGGTCACCGCGGTCGGCGTCTCCATCTCCCGGGAGCAGGTCGCGCTGGCCCGTGCCCGGGTCGAGGAGGCCGGCCTGTCCGACCGGGTCGAGGTCCGGCTGCAGGACTACCGGGAGATCACCGACGGGCCCTTCGGCGCGATCTCCAGTGTCGGGATGGCCGAGCACGTCGGCGCCGAGCAGTACCGGGTCTACGCCGAGGGCCTGTACCGGCTGCTGGTGCCCGGCGGCCGGCTGCTCAACCACCAGATCGCCCGCCGCCCCGACATCCCCGGTGAACAGCACCGCACCAGCCCCTTCATCGACCGCTTCGTCTTCCCGGACGGCGAGCTCTCCCCCGTCGGTTCCACCGTGGCGCGGCTGGAGGAGGCCGGCTTCGAGGTCCGGGACGTCGAGTCGCTGCGCGAGCACTACGGGCTGACCCTGCGCGAGTGGGTGGCCAACCTGGAGGCGCACTGGACGGAGGCGGTCCGGCTGGTCGGCCGCGGCCGGGCCCGGGTCTGGCGGCTGTACATGGCGGCCTCCGCGCTCGCCTTCGAGCAGAACCGGATCGGGATCAACCAGGTCCTCGCCGTCCGCAGCACCGAGGAGGGCTCGGCGGGCCTGCCGCCGACCCGCGAGGAGTGGCTGCTGCGGCCCTCCGCCGGTGCGCCGGGGCTGGTCGCGGGGGGTGCCGCCGCGGCCCCGGCCGAGCCGGATTTGGGAGATCGGCCGTCGGTCCGCTAATCTTTCAGTGCGGCAAGGGCCTATAGCTCAGACGGTTAGAGCGCTTCCCTGATAAGGAAGAGGCCACAGGTTCAAGTCCTGTTAGGCCCACAACCGCGAAGGGCCCGGAGTGATCCACTCCGGGCCCTTCGACTCTTTCGAGATCGGGCGGGGCCGTGGAGCGGCCGGGATCCGGTACGATCTCTGTTCGGTGAGGGCCTATAGCTCAGACGGTTAGAGCGCTTCCCTGATAAGGAAGAGGCCACAGGTTCAAGTCCTGTTAGGCCCACCTCCCCGAAGGGCCCGGAGTGATCCACTCCGGGCCCTTCGGCGTTTCCCGCCGCTTTTCCCGCCGCCGGGCCGGGAACCGTGCGCCCGTCCCGACGGTTCCCCGGGGAAACACGGTGGAGGGTTGGTGACGGCATGGCGGTGCTGTGGGCGATGAGCATCCCCGGACTGGTCTGCGCCCTGGCGGTGCTGGCGGTGCTCGACCAGCTGGCACTGAGGGCGGGCCGCGCTCGCTGGGTGCCCTGGCGGGGGACCGGTCGGGAGGGGCAGATCTCGGCAACCGGGTTCGAGCAGCTGCACGCGCAGTTCGCCGCGGGCAAGCAGCACGAGCTGGACGAACGCGGCAGCACGCTGATGCTGCGGGACGAGGAGGGCGAGGGGGCGCCGCCGCGGACCAGGGTGGACCTGGCGGGCGGCACGGCCGTGGTGGTGGTGCCGGACCGCCCGGCGAACGGCCCCGCGGCCGGGGCGGTGCGGGGCCCTGGGGGCGGGGCCTGACCCGTGGGAGCGGCGGACGGTCCGGGGGCGGCCGGACCGCCCGCCAGGAGGTGCGGCGTCAATCCCGGGACCGGACCGCCGGGTTGGCCGCACCGGTGGCTGGTCACGATTGGGACACCGGTGTGTATCATCGGCCGCAAGGGCAGTCTGGCACTCGGCAGCCCGTTCGCGCTCGAAACACAACTGGACTCGTCGGCCCGGTCGGTCAGGCCGGATCCGGCTCTTGAGTCCGTCAACGCAAGAAGGACGAGGTCCCGCGGTGAAGAAGCTTCTCCTGGTCGCCCTGGTCGCCCTCGGCGGCTTCTTTGTCTACCGTCAGGTCCAGGCGGACCGCGCCGAGCAGGACCTGTGGACCGAGGCCACCGACCCGGTTCCGGCCGGTCGCTGAGCCCCCGGCGATCTGACGATCGACGAACTCCGGAGGCGCCTGTCGGCGCCTCCCGGGGCGGCCGGCCCGGTCGACGAACCGGACCGGCCGACCCCACGGAACAGCACCGTTCCAGAGGGACGGCGCTGGGAATCGCGCCGGAAACCGGTACGCTAGTGCCCGTTGGCACGCGCGCGGTGCCGTCGAGGGGCATTAGCTCAGTTGGTAGAGCGCTGCCTTTGCAAGGCAGATGTCAGGAGTTCGAGTCTCCTATGCTCCACAATCCACGGCAGTAGCCGATCGGCCGGGGCGCCCGGGAGACGGCCGACGACGCCACCGGAAGCGGCGCCGAGGACCCCGGGCAGCACGGGCACCCGGCCGCGCCCCCGACCGGGCCCA